>JBGUGY010000001.1:0-5658 GCA_045111775.1 Bacteroidaceae bacterium
CCAACTTTGCGGCTTTTGCTATGAAAAAATAGGAATGTAAAGCACAAGGTTATACTCTTGTAAATAGTTGGATAATAAAAAAATATGAACAAAGATGTAATCACAAATCTTAAGAAAATGATCGACGTAAACACGCCGGTCATCTACATACACGACTACGATTTTACCCGAGTCGATTTCATGCTCAAGGAAACTTTGGGCCCTAAGACCGAGATTCGCGAGTGGTCGCCAGCTTTTGGCTACCAGCAGATAAAGCAGATAAAATTAGACGATGAACTTAATCTTTTTAGAGATGAATTCGCGGCAGGCAAGGATGCAACGCTAAATGATGTGCTTAACACTTTGTTGTCGGAAGAATACTTGAAAGAGCCAACTTATCTTCTTCTGCGTGATGTTCACGAGCTTATCGACAACATAGAAATAAAGTCGCTGATACAGATGCTTGCTCAACGAAAGCTCTACGACTTGGATTTCGACCTTACGATTATCATCAACTCGTCGTTGCTTTATGTGCCGAAGGAGATAGAAAAATACGTTTCATTCCTCGAAATTCCGTATCCTACCGACGATGAAATAAAGATGCTGATAAAACAGCATGTCGTCACCAACGGCTACAATAAGGAATTTAAGGACGAGCACATCAAGAACCTTATGCCGTCGCTGAAGGGTATGACTCTTTTCGAGATAGACCGAATGTTGGATATGGCTATGAGCTCGGGCGGTACGCTTACCGACGAGGACAAGGAGATGATTCTTCGCCACAAAAAACAGATGGTAAAGAAGTCGGGAATACTTGAACTCGTTGATTCTCCCGAGAAAATAAGTAGCATTGGCGGTCTCGAAAATCTGAAGAAATATCTCGAAAAGAAATCGAAGATAATAAAGAATATTGGCGAGGCAATAAATGCCGGCGTTACTGTGCCAAAAGGCGTTTTCATTGTCGGAATGCCCGGCTGCGGAAAATCGCTCTGCGCCAAGGCTACGGCAGCACTTTTCGAGTGTCCGTTGCTGAAACTCGATATGGGCTCGCTTATGGGTAAGTATCAGGGCGAGAGCGAGAAAAACCTGCGACAGGCAATAAAGATTGCCGAGGCTGCCGCACCGTGCATCTTGTGGATTGACGAGATTGAAAAGGCGTTTACTGGCGTAGGCGGTAGCGAAGTCCTTACGCGAATGTTCGGATATTTCCTTTCGTGGATGCAGGAGAAGACATCGAGCGTGTATGTTCTTGCCACAGCCAACAATGCCGCCAACCTTCCGCCCGAACTGAAGCGAAAGGGCAGATTCGACGAGATATTCTGCGTAAAATTGCCCGAAGATAAGGAGCGCAAGCAGATTTTCGAAGTGCATCTGAAAAAACGCAAGAAAGAAGGCATAAAAATATCTGATGCCTTGATTAAGGAGACAGATGGCTTCAATGGCGCGGATATCGAATCGGTCGTGAATGAGGCTGTCGAGGACTGCTTTGTAAACAAGAAGGATCTAACCGACAAAATTTTGTTGGATATAGCAAAAAATACCGTTTCCATTTCAAAATCGTGCCAAACGCAGATTGAGGAGATGAATGAGATATTTGATAAATCTAATTTTAAAACCGCATAAGTATGGAAGTAAATCAAGAGAAATTGAGTGAGATTCTGAACGATTTTCTAAAAGGCTTCGAAGAAGCACAGAAACAGAATCCGAATATAGATGTAGACCAGTATCTTGCTGAGAAAGTTGCGCAGTATGGCATTGACGGACTGCAAGAGGAGGTTAAAACCTCGTCGGAATTCATAGACGAACTCGACCGCAATACTGCAAAGGTGCTCGAAGACACCAAGAAAATGCGCCTTGACAGTTGGGTGGAAAAGAACATCTACGAGAATATTCCGGAGAAAGACCGCGAGGAGGTTGCAAATGGATTGAAGGCAGCCGCAGAAGTTATATTAGAAGAATCAACTAAAGAAATTGAGGAGGAAATGTAATGTTTGAATATTTTAAGAATGCTTTTAGTTTTTTTAAAAGCGCATCGGATATACGCGAAAGCGTAAATACTACTATTTTAGCCAAGAAGGCGGAAGTTTTTGATAAGATTAAAACGGTAAGAGAATCACAGGTAGTAAAAGATTACCTTGAAGGTGATATCACAGGCAACACCGCAGCAAAGAAACTTACTGCTGCTGCACTTGTTGTTGCCAACAAAAAAGGGTATATAAAGTTGCCCGAAAAATACTCAAATCCAGAGTCTATTGCTACAATATCAGATAAGGCATTGGATACAATTAAACTCGGGTATGATGTAGCCACAGGCAAAACAACTGCCGACACAGCTGCCGACTATATTGTAAAGAAAGGGGCAGCAGTGTTAAAGACGGCTGTAGACGTTTTTGTAACTCCTGCTATTGAAAAAGGAAAGGCTGTTGTTGCAAAAGCTATTACTTCTGCAATTACAGCCGTGTATCCGCCAGCAGTTGCTCTTGCACCAGTAGTGTATACTACGGTAAATTATGTTGGCGAGGAAGTTAAACAGTTTGTTCATAAGGGTATAGATAAAGTCGCTAAAGCCGCAACGCCAATACTCAAGAAAGCCATAACAACGGTAAAGAGTGGTTGGGAGAAACTGAAAATTTGGTTTAAAAGAAAAGTTTCGCCTTATAATATTGAAGATTTAGTAATAAAATGAGATACATCAACAAATCAAAGCCCATAAGGTTTAGTCTCCTTGTTGGTGGAAAGGAGTGCCTTGTCGTAGAGGATGTGAAGAAAAACTTCAATCTAAGCGACCTTTACGACAGCCTTATGAATCAAAACCTTGCGAAGTGGCTTTCGCAGATAGGCAAAACGGATTTGCTCGATAAGATAGAGGGCATTTCCAAAACCGATATGCTTACGCAAAAGATACGTCTATACAATCTCTTTGCACCCAACAAATTGTCGTCAGACTCGCCAAACATAGGTACGGTTAAGGAACTTCTTATTAAAGGCTGTATCACGTTCGATGACTTAAAAGGTACGCAGTATGCAAAAAATATCGAATTAAAGAAAGCCGCAATCGAAAATGTTGACGATGAAATAATTAACCGTTGGTGCGAATCTGATTTGGAACTTTTGAAGTATGTGTATTCAAAGAAATCGTACAATGTTCTTAACGAACGAAATAGCAGAACGCTAATAGATAAGAAGATTGTCACCGATAAGGATTTAATACACGAAATAGCTATAGATAAGAATCTTGACGATATTTTAGAACGCAACTGTGAATATGATATAAGGGTCGGCGATACAGTCTTTGAGATGATTTATGTAAAGGGGTGTTATGGTGGCGACTTCTACATTGGCAAATATCCTGTTACACAAAAGCAATGGAAAACGGTGATGGAAGATAATCCTTCTTTTTTTACTCTTGGTTATAATTTGCCAGTCGAAAATGTATCAGTGGATGACTGCCAAAGGTTCATCAATAAACTAAACAAGATGACTGGTGAAAAATTTCGTTTGCCGGAAATTGAAGAGTGGAGGTATGCCGCAAAAGGAGGAAACAAAAGAAGTGGCTTTAAATATAGTGGCAGTAATAGTATAACTGAGGTGGGGTGGAACTGTAGCAATTCGCGCGGAGAAACTCACACTGTAGGGCAGAAGAAACCAAACGAGCTTGGCATTTATGATATGTCTGGCAATGTAAGAGAGTTATGTAAGGATAGTATATTTGGTGGTTATTTTTCGTGTGGTGGTTCTTACGACGATTATGCAGAAAATTGTTTGATTTCTCATAGTGTAAGTCCCAATTCGAGAAGTGATAATCAAGGTTTACGCCTTGCACTAAGTCTATAAAACTAAAACAGCCATTTCGATAATTTTTCACAATCGAAATGGCTGTTTTTTTATTCGTTGTTACTGCCGTATTTTTGTGTTTTTCAGTAGCAAGCGACCAGATATCGGTCGCGAAAATTCGCCTTAATAGCAAAATCAGCAAATTCGCGAAAGCCTTATTCGTAAAACTTTTGGCGTTTCAGCCACAGTTTGAAAAGGGAATCGTTGATGGATACCGTCTGTCCGTCTATGTCAATCAAATCCTTTTTTTGCAACGACTTTTTTACCGACTGAATGTTGGGCGACGATATCAGACGGTATTTCTTTATCACGTCCTTGCGGCTGAAGCCTGCCGATATCCCGTCGGCTACGGCTCTCAGAAAATTTACTTGCAGTTCCGACAACTGTTCAACCTCCCTTTGGTAAAACACCTTGTTCTGCTCCAAGAGGTCGTCTATAGCTCCGCTTATGTCGCTGTCTGTCACGGTCTTGTCGCATTTGTACCACACCAGCCATGACAAATGTTGAACGTACGACGACAGATTCTCGGTTGCCTCGCATATCGTGGCGGCTTGTTTGGCTGTTATGCTCTTGCCGCTGTCGTTGAATTTCTTGCAGATGAAATCAACCCACTCCTCGGTATCTATTTTCTTCAGAAACATCATGTCGCCAAACTTGTAGAAAGGCATGCTCTTGTCGTTGAAGATGTTCTCCATCAGATGTTTCTTGCTTCCAAACATGCAGTAGGTAACGTTCTGCTGATGCTGCCACACCGAGCGTAGCTTCTTCTGGAAGGTAACGGCATCCGAGAAGTCGGCAATCTGCTGAAACTCATCGAGGCACACCACAATCCTTATGTCTTTCTTCTGCGCAATTTTCTCGGGCAGTTGCAGAATGTCGCTTTCCGTATCGTCTTGCGGATTCCACTCAAACGAGAGCGAGAAGTCGTTCAGCGGGTCTGAGCCGAACGAGAATTTCGGCGAGATGTTAGACAGAAATGTCCTTGCCATTTCTACCCATTCTTCGAGTTTCGAAGAAGTCTGCTTTATTACAGCCGATGCAAAGGAATGATAGAATTCGTACTCCGACTTGCATTGAAAGATGTCGATGAAAACGCATCTTATCTCTGTGCCCGAAGTGCTTGTACGGCTCTTGCCAATTTCGCCGATAACCTTTTTTACGAGCGATGTCTTTCCCCAACGGCGCGGCGAGATCAGAATTGTGCTTATGCCGTGCGTAAGGTTAGCGATGAGGCGCTTGGCGTCTTCCGTCCGGTCAGTAAAATAAGAGCCTTCGGCAGCCTTGCCAAAGACAAAGGGATTCTCTTTAGCCATATTAGTTACTTTATTGCTGCAAATATAAGTAATAACTCTGTTAGTAACAAACTTATTACTAAGAATGTTGTTACTAATGAAGTTGATTCAAAATTGGGGAATTGAAATTTGAAACTTGAAATTTGAAAAAGTCGTGGTTTCTGTGCGGATTCGGGGGGGCTAATTCTTCGGGATGCCTTCGGGATTCGTTCGGGATTTCTGCGTTTCCTTGCTTCTACCGAATTTCCGCACTTGCCCTGTGGTCGCAGTTCTTAAGAAAATGAGCTATATTTGTATATGAAAAATGCTTTTTGATATGAATCAATTTAATGGCCTAAAATAAGATTTATTATGATTTATTTAAAAAATTCTAAATACTTTGTATAAATTTGCAAATAAATTAGAGTAAAAAGAAAAATAAATAGCAAAACTTGTGTTTCCAAGTAGCAATGCCTGAAGCTTTTAGATGGCGTATAGTATGAAATGAGTGGGAAGTTTATCTTTTCTACCTGTAAACACTAATCAAACAAATATGAAAAAATTATCGTTACTT
>JBGUGY010000002.1:0-10385 GCA_045111775.1 Bacteroidaceae bacterium
ATCAGTATAGTGAAATCATCCGTTCGCTCATGAGCGTCTACTTCTGCGGAGGGTCGTGTATAGAGGATGTAACCACACATCTCATGAAGCATCTTTCCCTGCATCCGACACTCCGGACCTGTAGCGCGGATATCATCCTCAGGGCAATCAGGGAGCTTACCGTTGAGAACATCTCCTATACGTCCTCATCGGGCAGGTCCTACGACTTCAACACGGCAGACACGCTCAACTCCCTGCTGATAAGCACCTTGCTCTCAATGGGATATCTCAAGAAAGGAGAGATGTACGACGTTGATTTTGACCACCAGTTTATAGAAACGGAGAATACACACTTGCGGATTTAAGGTTTTAATATATTATGACGCATACTAGGTATAATCCTCTACGTTAACTGATGTGCAAATCTCTAAGAGTTTTTACATGTCGTTTTTCATTCTCTTGTCTTCGACCGTATAGCGATAGCATTAAACGGTTGTAAAAATATTATTTTACTTGAGAACAAAGAAGATTTTTTCTCAAAATCTTCTATTAACAGAGTAGAAAATCACATCTGCCGTGACATAATAACCCACGCTCCGTTCTGCCGAATTTTCTTTATTTCTTCTTATCCTACTTTTTGGAAATGAAACACCTTTTCCCGATTTAATTTGTGTCAAACCAAAAAATTTATGCGAACTCGAAAGCTTACAACTCGCATTGTCGCTCAGCGACAAGAGGTTATGTAAAGATGCAGTATTTGTGCGTTACAGATTTCTTCAGCGGTGGGAATTCTTGCGTCCCTTCGGCTTCGCATTACTTGTTTTTTAGCGGTGGGAATTAAAAATTCCCATCTTCTTTCTCTGCCAAATTACAAATTCGGCAGAACGGTGGAGTCCCTTCGGTAGCAAGAGCGACCATAGGTCGAGCGGCAAATTCGGCTTTACTTGTGGCTAATCCTTCGGGATGCCTTCGGGTTTCGTTCGGGTTTCCTTAGTTCTGCCTACTTCTGCTTACACTCCGATTTTTTCAACCTTCTCACCTTATATCTTCTTCGTATCTTGTCCGAACCTTCCGGCTTACTTGCCCGAACCTTCTCCGTACCCTGAACGTAACTTCCGGCTTGCTTGAACGTAACTTGAACGAACCCTGAACGTATCTTGAACGTACCTTGAACGTACCTTCCCCGTAGCTACTCCGTTCCTTCCCCGTAGCTACCCCGTATCTTCCGGCTTACTTCTCCGTATCTTGAACGTACCTTGAACGTAACTACTCCATACCTTTCGGCTTGGTACTCCCTTGGCATCCCCTTACTTTCGGCTTACCGTCGGCTTACTTCAATATAGCTTGCCTCTATGTAAAATCTACCTTGATACGAATAATCAACTTTCAAGCTCCAAATTTCAATTAAATAAAATTGTCAATTGTCAACTGTCAATTCAAAAGAATTTTCAACTGTCAATTGTGAATTGCTAAATCAACCTGCTTTCGGCTACCGCCAAGACATTCGCTTCCGGCTTGTCGGGCATCGAAACAGACCTTTGTCTTTGTAAACTCAGGACAGTTGTACGAGTCGAGCGACTCGCGATAATGCTTCTTAGGGTTGCGTTGCGGCAGCAGGAACGGCTTTGTAGCCTTTCCGTCGTCGTCAATGCATGCGAAATAAGCGTTGGTGTACATTCCGTCTATCCTGCGGCTTGAGAACACAAACCAATGGCTCTGACTGCTCCAGTTGTGAAAACTCTCGGCATCATCGCTATTAACCTCTTTCAAGGCGCGAGTGTTGCCGTTGCGCAAGTCCATTATCCACAAATCGGCCTCCTTGTGGTTTACCGGGAAGTTTCCGCAGTCCATCACGTTATACATCAGCCACTTGCCATCGAACGAGGGACGGGCGAAGGTGAAACTCTTGTCGAGTGCCTCGGCGTTGAGGAGCGTGTCTACCCACTCGCCAAACGTTCCGTTAGCCGGGTCGAAGTCTATTTTGCAAAGACTGTATTTCATTTTCTCGTAATCGACAGGCACGTTGCATAGTTTTGACGTGCTGAAGAAGATGGTGGTTCCATCGGCAGAGAAAACAGGATATGTCTCGAAATCGGGCGTTTGCAGACGATTGTCGAGCAAGAGCTCGTTCTTCTTTACATCGTAGACCAGAACGTCGCTTATAAGGTCGTAAACCTCTATCCGGCGTTTGTTGCCCACGAAGAATGCCTGAAATATAGTGTTTACCGACGAAACGATATAGTTGCCCGACGGATGCCAATAGCTGTAGCTCATGTTAGCCTTGGTGCTGTCGGTCTTGGTGTTGAGCCACGTCTGTTTGCCGTTCTGCTGAAGCATCGTGCCGCTCTTCTCGCCGCGGACGTGCAACAGAAACTCGTCGGCACTTGCGCGGTTGGCCGTGTGGCAGTTCATACATTGCCCCGGAACGGCATCGACGGTAAACATCGGCTCTTCGTCGAAAGAGTGGATGTCGCGCTGGTAGATGCCTATGTCGCCGCCGCACTCGTAGCCCGGCGCAATACGTCGGTATGTTATTCCGTAGTCGTCGAGGCGATGGCGGCTCACGTTCATCACGAAACTCTTGTAGCGCGTCCATCTGCCATTCTTCAGAGCCGACACCACGAACGAAATCTGTCCGCCTATGTTACGCTCGGTAAGGTCGTGCCACTCTTCCACGTCAAAATCGGCATATTCGCCCTGAACGTGCAGTTCTCCGCCCTTGCTTCCGGTGGCAACCACATCAACGAGCGTAAAGGCATCGTCCTTCATACCGAAATCCATCGGCGCGATGCCTGCCGGAATAGTTACGCCCACATAATCGGGAAAAATCTCGGGCTGCGTGCCGCTCTCCGTCGGATTCTCGACCTGCTTCATGCACGATGAAAGCAGGGCAACGATGGCGAGTAGATATATCTTCTTCATTTTCTTAGTGTACTGAATTGTTTTCGTTAATGTTTACGCCCATCTCCTGCGCCCTCTGCATAAACGAGTGCAGATAGTCGGCATAGCTTGAGTACCTTACGTTTCCTCTCTGCTGAATGCATCGCACGGCATCGGCATAGCCCTCGGGCATCTCTCCGTAGCCGCCGTACTGACCAGCCCAGCCCAGATATTGCATGAATCCTTGCGCATCGCAGTTAAGGAGCATCTGCCCCAAGAAATATTCGAGCGCCATCTTGTTCTTCGGATTGCATTGGAACAACATTCCGAACATCTTGTCAATCTCGTTGTAGTTATACAGAAAATCGTCCTTGTATCTGAACGCTTTAAGATGAGGGCTCACGGCAGCCTTCTCAGCCCAATCACGATAGAAAAGCGAATGTCTGAGCATACCAAGATGCTTCTGCGCCACATCGTTCCAGCCGTTGGCAAGACAACATTCAGCAATACGCTTGGTCATTCGTCCGCTGCTCTTGCCCGTCAAGATGCTTTCCTGAATGTCGAAGGCATATCGCATGCACTCGTTTACCATTCCAAGATGATAGAACGTCTCCATTGTAGGGATGCACGTCAGATTGTCGCGCACAAAGCCCATAGCCAAGGCATCAGGACCGCTTTGGTAGAACGTGAACATACGGTAAGGCAACTGCCCTGTCTTGGCAAGCGCCAAATTTACGCATACCGAGCCGTAGTTATTCTGCATCTGATGGTTCTCTGAAAGCGAAATTATGTCGTTCCATCGCTCGTTTCTTACCAGATAGTCGAGTTTCAGCACTTCGTATTTCTCTTTGTCAAAGCCGATTTTATCGGCACAAAAAGATAGGACAACAGCCGAGAGTATTGCCGCATAATCCAGATATCTTACATTCTGCAACTTTTCTGATGCAAGGGAAAGCAGAACTATCGCCAGAGGAATTACAAACTGTAGCGTTGGATATGTCATCGGCACAGCATAATAGCCAATTCCGAAGAAAGCCGACTGAACGGGATATTGCAGCAGAACGACAAAGGCAAGCACCGCCGCCACAAGTGCCGAATAAGCCGCAAGAGCCAGTCCGAAGTACAGTTTCTGCCGAATTGACCGAAGCACGATGTAAAGCCAAGCCATCGGTCCGGCAAGCCAGAACAACGCCGGAACAACGGCAATATCCGAATAAATCGGCATTTTTTTCATGGCGAGATATGCTGCAAGCGCAAGAATCGCCGCCATCATATAGGCAAGAAGGACGTTCTCATCGCCATAATGCCAAAGCATCAGCACGCACGGAACAAGAGCGAGCGACGGTTTCATCACGCGTGAAAGCAGGACGTAAAGCAGCACATAGACGAGTGCCAGCATAGCCGCTCCAAGCCACTCAACGTAGTAGAACTGAACGATGAATTCGCCCAAATAGGCAGCAAGCCCGCCCATCTTGCTCACATCCGACACGAGATAATCGGCGGTAAACAAAAAAAGTTGGTTCTGCTCCTGATACGACAAGGCATGAGGATAGCGCACAAACCAGAACAGGAATACGCCGACAAACATCGCAACGGCAAGAACAATTCTACTGTTGCGACCCAGATAATTGCCAAAATTCTTAATATTCATCAGAGATTTTCAAATATGCGCAAATTTATTCATTTCACCCCGATGCACAAACTTGCGGTGTTACAAAAAAGTGCCAAGAATGTTCTAAAGATGAATATTTTATGTAAAAAACGGACTTTGCAGACTGCTGTCGGCTCTACATCTGCCTCAACGACAGGCAAATTAAAACTTACAGATTGCAACAAAATGCACATAAATGCTTATTTTTGCAGAAAACAAAGCAGAATCGCGCACATGAACATCGTAATAATCGGAGCCGGGGCAGCAGGTTGCTTCGCCTCTATCGAAATAAAAAGACTGAATCCATCGGCACAAGTAACCGTTATTGAGAAGCACAGCAAGCCTCTCGCAAAGGTTGCCATAACTGGCGGAGGGCGATGCAACCTCACAAACTCGTTTGCCAACGTAAAGAGCCTTGAGCAAGTCTATCCGCGAGGTTTCAGACTGATGAAAAGGCTGTTTCACACGTTTTCGTATGCCGATACTTACGCGTGGTTCGAGAACGAAGGCGTGCAGCTGGTTACGCAAGACGACGAGTGCGTTTTTCCGCAGTCGCAGAACGCCATGGAGATTGTAGGCACTCTGCTCAGACTGATGGAACGGCATAAAATAAGGCTTTTCACCGGTACTGAGGCAAAAAACATCCATTTTAACGAAGGCATATACGAGATTGAGACGAACAGCGGAACGCTCTCTGCCGACAAAATCCTCGTAACCACCGGAGGCCATCCGACAGCCAAAGGCTTCGAGATGCTTAGCGGATTCGACTTAGACATCGTTCAGCCTGTTCCAAGCCTTTTCACTCTTAACATAAACGACGAGAGTCTGAAATCGCTTATGGGAACCGTGGTTGAAAACGCGCAGATAACGCTCGTAGGCACAAAGATAAAATCGCAAGGCGCGCTGCTGATAACGCATTGGGGAATAAGCGGTCCGGCAACGCTCAAACTGTCGGCTGCTGCCGCGCGTATTCTGGCAGAATCGGACTACAAGGCTTCGGTAAGCATAAACTGGCTCAACGGACAGAACGATGAAACCGCGGCAAATATGCTTCGCAGCATGTCGGCAAAGAACGAAAAAAAGCAGATTTCATCAGCATATCCAACCGAACTGAATGCCCGTCTATGGAAACATCTGCTCGACAGAGCGCACATCTCGCCCGAGATGCGATGGAAGGAACTCCAAGGCAAGTCGCTCAACATGCTCGTGCATCATCTCACCAACGACGAGTATCAGGTTACGGGAAAAAGCAAGTTCAAGGAGGAATTTGTGACGTGCGGCGGCGTTGCACTCAGCAATCTAAACCAAGAAACGCTCGAAGCGAAGAAATACAAAGGTCTGTTCTTTGCCGGCGAGGTTACCGACGTAGATGCCATAACCGGCGGCTTCAACCTTCAGGCGGCATGGACTATGGGCTACGCGGCGGCACACGGAATATGCAACGGCTAAAAAAAACGAAAAGCTTCACAATAACGCTAATCTCACGATCGGCAGAAATGTGAAGCTTTTTCTAATCATTCAATCTTACAAATCTTGTAAATCACTAATCAATCCAATAATACCCTAATAATACCTATTTTTTGAATTCTATAGAAACCACAATCATAAAAACTGTTTTTAATCCTTGTTTTGCACGCAAAATTACAATATCATTTTTCACGACAAAGAAGAAAATCCCTATTTGCTTGGGGCATTTCCCTAAAAGTTGCTAATTTTGCAAGAAAATAAGAATCATATTCAAAATGTTAAAAGAAATACTGATTTTTGCCGCATTATCATCGTCAGCTATCTTCTGCAATGCACAGAAACTGAGCAAGACAGCGCAGGAACTCGAAAAGCAAGGATATGTTAATATTCACACTTTGGACAAGACGATAGTCGTGGACTTGATGTACTCGCGCGCCGACAACTTCACGGGAAAAGTGCTCTATACCGACCTGAAAGAGGCTTATCTCGAAAAAGAGGCGGCAAAGGCTCTGATGAAAGCGCAGAAAATCCTTCATCAAAAATATCCCGACTACAACCTAAAGGTGTGCGACGCGGCCCGTCCTATGCACATCCAGGCGCAGATGTGGAAGGTGGTCGAGAACACCAACAAGCAGCGATATGTGAGCAATCCGGCACACGGCGGAGGACTTCACAACTTCGGTCTGGCGGTAGACATTACCGTAGTAGACAAGAACGGCAAGGAGCTCGACATGGGAACGTGCGTTGACCATCTTGGCAAAGAGGCGCACGTTAGCACCGAGCAGCAGATGATTCAGCAGAAGATTCTGACAAAGCAGCAGGTTGCCAACCGCCGCATTCTGCGCAACGCCATGACAGCCGCCGGTTTCCACGTCCTGAACTCGGAATGGTGGCACTTCAACTTCAAAACAAGGGCACAATGCAAGGCTCTGAAATACAAGGTTATTCCGTAAACCCGAAGAAAGATGCAGGAAACATTAGAATTCATCGAGCAGCACAAGCACGACAACGTGCGCGAACTTGCGTTGAAATCGGCAAAAAACAAGAACATCAACCTTCAGTATGCCTTGGAGCAAATTGAGGGCTGGCAGATTGCCGAGCACAAGATTCCCACATGGGCAGCAACAAAGGGCATCGTCTATCCGCCGCATCTGTCTATGGAGCAATGTTCGAGCGAGGAGACGGCACGATACAAGCAGAGGGTTATTGCCGAGATAAACGCATCAGACAGCAGCCTCAACAACTCGATGGCTGATTTGACCGGTGGATTCGGCATAGATTGCAGTTTCATCGGCTCAATGTTCAAGAAAGGAACTTACGTTGAACGACAGGAGCATCTATGTAAAACTGCCGAATCGAACTACAACCTGCTGAACCTCAAACATATCGAAATTATAAATGCCGACGGTTGCCAGCATCTCGAAACGATGAAACCGGTAAATTGGCTCTATCTCGACCCGGCACGACGGAGCGCATCGGGCAAAAAGACGGTTCTGATAGAGGAATGCGAGCCGAATATCATAGCGTTGGAACCGCTCATTCTCGACAAATCGGACTATGCCATGATTAAGCTGTCGCCGATGCTCGATCTTTTTCAGGCGGTTCAGAAACTGGGAAGCGTCTGCCAGATTCATGTTGTTGCCGTGCGCAACGAATGTAAGGAACTTCTGCTTATTCTGAGCAAAGGCGGGCGCAACATCTCAGCAGACGACATTCCAATCCATACATTCAACATATCTGCCGATGGAAGCGTGCAGAATTACGCCTCAACCATCAACAAAGAACAAGAAAGCAGTTGTCCCGTAACCGATGAAATCGGCGCATTTCTGTACGAGCCTAACTCAGCCATTCTGAAAGCCGGACTGAACCGCTCGCTCGCCGCCAAATTCGGTATTACGAAGCTGCACCACAACAGTCAGCTTTACACCAGCAACACGCTCGCCGAGGATTTTCCGGGACGAATATTCAAGGTCGACGGCTTCTGCTCGTTCGGCAAAAAGGAACTGAAAGAACTTACCAACGGCATAAGCCAAGCAAACATAACCGTGCGCAACTTTCCGAGCACCGCCGAGGAACTTAAAAAAAGACTGAAGCTCAAAGACGGTGGAAGCGTGTATTTGTTTGCCACCACCACGGCAAGCAACAAAAAAACAATTATAAGGTGCAGTAAGAAATAAAAAAATTAAGTATATTTGCCCCCTAACAAAAAAACAATACAAAAATATAATGTCATCGATAACTGTTAGAGAGGTATCTTCGAAGAAAGATCTCGATACCTTCATCTGCTTTAATTATGACCTGTACAAGGATAATCCTTACGCAGTTCCGGAATTGCATTCGGACTTGATGAAAACATTCTCTCCTGAGGGAAACGCGGCGTACGAATTCTGCGATGCCAAGCTGTTTCTTGCCTACAAGGACGGGAAAGTAGCCGGTCGAGTTGCAGCGATAGTAAACCACAGAGCCAACGAAACGTGGAACCTGAAGAAAGTAAGATTCGGATGGATTGACTTTATTGAAGACATCGACGTATGCAAGGCTCTGCTCGAAAAGGTTGAGGAATTTGGCAGACAGCACGGAATGAACGAGATTCAGGGTCCGCTGGGATTCACCGATTTCGACCGCGAGGGAATGCTCATCGAGGGCTTCGACAAACTCGGCACAATGTCAACCATCTACAACTATCCATACTACCCTAAGTTCCTCGAAGAACTGGGATACAACAAGGATGCCGACTGGATGGAGATGAAGATGCAGGTGCCCGACCATATTCCAGAGAAATATGCGCGTGTGAGCGAACTCACACTTAAGCGATACAAGCTGCACATCAAGAAGCTGAACGGCAACGACGACATCTTCAAGAAGGGCTACGGACAGAAGATTTTCAACGTGCTGAATGCGGCATACGCGCCTCTGTTCGGTTTCTCTAAGCTTACACAGAAGCAGATTGACCAGTACGTCAAGGAATATCTGCCAATGGCTGATATGCGCATGATTACGCTCGTTGAATCGGACGAGACAAACGAACTTATCGCCGTGGGAATCTCAATCCCATCGATCGTGCGTGCTCTTCAGAAATCAAGAGGAAAGCTGTTCCCATTCGGATGGTTCCACATTCTGAAATCGCTCAAATGGAAGCACGAAGACGGCGTTGAGCTTCTGCTGATTGCCGTTCTGCCTGAATATCAGGGCAAGGGCATCAACTCTCTGCTGTTCAACGACCTCATTCCGGTTTACCAGAAGATGGGCTTCAAGTGGGCAGAGACAAACCCTCAGCTCGAAGAAAACACCAAAGGTCTGGCACAGTGGACATATCTCAACCCCGAGATTCCGAAGCGCCGCCGCTGCTACACCAAGCCACTATAGATTATAAACCCAAAAGATTTATTAAGTAAATGGCAGAAGAAGAGATAATTCCAAGCCAAGAACAAACTGTTAATTATACAGATGACAACATCCGCCACCTGTCGGACATGGAGCATGTCAGGACACGTCCCGGAATGTACATCGGAAAACTGGGCGACGGAAGTCACCAAGAAGACGGAATCTACGTCCTGCTGAAAGAAATCGTTGATAACTGTATCGACGAGTTCAAGATGAACGCCGGAAAGCGCATCGAGATTAACGTAGAAGACAATCTGCGCGTAAGCGTGAGAGACTACGGACGAGGCATTCCGCAGGGAAAACTCATCGAGGCGGTAAGCGTACTCAACACCGGAGGAAAATACGACAGCAAGGCGTTCAAGAAGAGCGTCGGTCTGAACGGCGTGGGAACAAAGGCGGTAAACGCCCTGAGTTCGCACTTCGAGGTGCGCTCGTACCGCGACGGAAAGGTGCGCACGGCTACATTCGAGAAAGGCGTGCTCACATCCGACAAGACCGAGGACACGCAGGACGAGAACGGAACGTACATCTTCTTTGAGCCCGACAACACTCTGTTCAAGGACTATCAGTTTCACAGCGAATTCATCGAGGTTATGCTGCGCAACTACACATACCTCAACACCGGCCTTGCAATTATGTACAACGGCCGCAGAATACTGTCGCGCAACGGTCTGGAAGATTTGCTTAACGACAACATGACGAACGACGGTCTTTACCCTATCATTCACCTTAAGGGCGAAGACATCGAGATTGCCTTCACGCACTCAAACCAGAGCGGCGAAGAGTATCACTCGTTCGTAAACGGACAGCACACTACCCTTGGCGGAACGCATCAGTCGGCTTTCAAAAAGCACATTGCCGAGACAATCAAGGACTTCTCTAACAAGAACTTCGACTACGGCGACATCCGTAACGGACTCGTTGCAGCCATCGCGCTCAACGTGGAAGAACCGATGTTCGAGAGCCAGACTAAAATCAAGCTCGGCTCGCTCACCATGGAGCCTAACGGCGGCGTGAGCATCGA
>JBGUGY010000003.1:0-4283 GCA_045111775.1 Bacteroidaceae bacterium
GAAATCGTCGGTTCCGCCTTTCGCGTAGATGTAGTACGACGGGATGGCAAAAGAGAAGATTCCTATCAGCAGAAAAACAAGTCCTAAAGCGTTGATTTTGTATGTTTTGCTCATGCGTTATCTTTTGATTTGTCTGACAGGAAAGTTGAAGTAAGTGTCGGGAAACGGCTCGTCCTTCAGCGTGAAGTGCCACCACTCGGTGTCGAGTGGCTTGAAGCCGTGACTGAGCATTGCGCAGCGCAGAATCATGCGGTTTTTGAATTGCTCGGCTGTGATGCTCTTGCCTGTCGGACTTTTGTGATTGTTGCCTGTAAATTCGCCTGTTTCGGGATTTCCGCAGAAATCAGGGTGGCTCTCAGGACCGAACCAGTCGAACGTTCCGCCCATGTCGAGCTCTTTTTCTGTTTTCATATCGAAGAGCGTAAGGTCGATGGTCGAGCCGCGTGTGTGTCCGCTGTGTGCCATGATGTATTCCTGCTCAAACAACACGCTCTTGTCGAGATCGGGGTAGAAGTAAGTCTTCATCAGCGTGTCTGATATGTTTTCGGCCCATCGCACAAAGTGGTCTACGCCCTTCTGAGGGCGGTAGGCATCGTAAATCTTCAGTCTGTAGCCCTGCGACATCAGTTCGTCGCTCACGGCGCGCAGACTGTCGCCAGCCTTCTTTGTGATGAGTGCGGTTGGCTCTTCGTATCCGTCAATTCGCTTACCAACAAAGTTGTATGTGCCGAAATATCTTATTTCCAGAATTGCATCGGGCACGGCATCGGTAAGTGTTACAAACTGGCTCGTGTCCTCGGTTGGCTTAACGGTTTGCTTCTTGTTTCCCGAACAGCCCGAAATAAGCCACGCACAGCAGATTGCTACGAGTGCGAGCAACGAAAGATTGGTCTTTTTCATATTTCTTAAACTTAATTGTGACTACTGCCGGGAGCAAATATAAAACATTTTTTAGTGCCGAATATCTTTTGCCCGAAAAACATAACAAAAACGGCTGTCCTTGCGATGAAGAACAGCCGTTTTAATGGAGTTTAAATCTTATTCAAAACCTTTTCGATCAAGTCTGGCATTCCCGACTTGTACGATGTGTTTGCCTCTTTTGCCAGTCGGTTGGCAATAACCATGCAGACTGTCATTGCCTTGTGTCCCATCAGACGGCTCAGACCAGCCACGGCAGACGATTCCATCTCGAAGTTGGTAACCTTGTAGTCCTTGTATTCGAACGATTCAATCTTTTCGTTAAGATGAGGGTCGGCAAGCGGAATGCGAAGCTCTCTTCCTTGCGGACCGAAGAATCCGCCGCAGGCGATAGTCACGCCGCGAACCATGTTCTCGCCGTCAAGACGGTCTAGCAGTTCCTTGTCGGCATCAATAACATAAGGTGCTGCAAGTTGCGGAAGCCACTGTGTGTGCTTCTTGAATGCCTCTTCGAACTCAAGGTCGCAAACATCGTTTCTGCCAGCATAGAAGTTAAGCAGACCGTCAAAGCCGATACTCTTTTCGCTCATGATGTATGTGCCTACCGGAGTGTAAGGCTGAAGTCCGCCGCAAGTACCAATTCGTACTATTTCGAGAGTGCGGTGCTCTGGCTTCTCCTCGCGGGTATTGAAGTCGATGTTTGCCAAGGCATCAAGCTCGTTAAGCACAATGTCTATGTTGTCGCAGCCAATTCCGGTGCTCAGCACTGTAATTCTCTTGCCCTTGTACGTTCCGGTTATGGTGTGGAACTCGCGGCTCTCAACGTCGCATTCCTTGCTGTCGAATAGACTTGCAACCAAGCTAACTCTGCCCGGGTCGCCAACCAGAATCACCTTGTCTGCCAGTTGCTCTGGCTTGAGGTGAAGGTGAAAAACAGAACCATCCTCGTTGATGATGAGTTCTGACGATGCGAAATACTTTTTAGCCATAGTATTCTGTATTTTATATGTTCTATATGAATTACAAAGGTATAAAAATAAATCCGATTCTTTTGCATGTATTTTGAATAATATTGCTTTTCATGTCTGAAGAAGGAAAAAATCGTGTGCGCACAACATTTTACAACTGCGTGAGTAGCAATGCCAAAAACATAATCAGTCTGTACCTTTGTTAAGCCCGTAGTTTGATTATGATATTTTTAGCTCGGAAATTTGATATTTCCGAAAAATATTTGCATTTAGATATTTGCCGTTAACGCAAAAAATGTATCTTTGCGACATTACAAATACTATTTAGCCAATGAAAAAATGTTTCTTCGCGGTCGATCTTGGAGCCACAAGCGGCCGTACAATGTTGGGTTCTTTTGCCGATGGCAAGTGTGAACTTCAGGAGGTTAACAGATTTGCCAATCATCTTGTAGAGATGAACGGACATTTCTTTTGGGATATATACGAACTATACTATAATATTGTAGAAGGACTGAAACTTGCGTCGGCAATGGATGTCGAAATCACATCGATAGGTATCGATACTTGGGGCGTTGATTTTGTTACCGTCGGAAAGGACGGAATGTTCCAGCGTCAGCCATACGCATATCGCGATCCTCACACCGAGGGCGCGCCAGAGAAGTTCTTCGAGAAGTACGACCGCAAGAAACTCTACGAGCAGACTGGTATTCAGGTGATGAACTTCAACTCACTTTTCCAGTTCGACACGCTTCGCCGCAACAATTGCAGCGCGCTTGCCAATGCCGACAAGATTCTCTTTATTCCAGATGCCCTTAGCTATCTGCTTACAGGACAGATGGTTTGCGAGTACACTATAGCAACAACTGCGCAGATTGTAAATGCGCGCACATTCAAACTCGAACCAGAGATTCTGAAATCTGTTGGACTGACAGAGGACAGTTTCGGAAAATTCGTATATCCGGGCGAGAAGGTCGGAGAACTTACTGCCGAGGTGCAGAAGCAGACTGGACTCGGTGCAATCCCTGTGATTGCCGTTGCCGGACATGATACAGGCTCGGCGGTTGCTGCCGTCCCTGCAGTAAGCAAGAACTTCGCTTACCTAAGCAGCGGAACATGGAGCTTGATGGGCGTAGAGACAGAAGAGCCTGTCATCACTGCCGAGACAGAAAGACTGAACTTTACAAACGAGGGCGGTGTTCAGCACACTATCCGCCTTCTTAAAAATATCTGCGGAATGTGGCTGCTGGAGCGTTGCCGTCCTAACTGGGGCGAGACAGACTACGGTCAGCTCATTGCTGGCGCTGAGGCTTCTGAGCCGTTCAAGTGCCTTATCGATCCAGACGACCAGATGTTTGCAAATCCTGCCGATATGGAGACAGCAATTAAGGATTATTGCAAGAAGACATCTCAGCCTGTGCCTGCAAGCCGCGACGAGATTGTACGCTGTATCTTCGACAGTTTGGCATTGAGATATCGCGAGGTTCTTGAGATGCTTCGCACTCTTACTCCAAACAGCATCGAAACGCTTCATATCATTGGTGGCGGAAGTCGTAACAAGTTCCTTAACCAGTGCACAGCCAACGCTATCGGATTGCCAGTCGTTGCCGGTCCTTCTGAGGCTACTGCCATCGGAAACATCATGGTTCAGGCTATGGCATCGGGCGAAGCATCAGACCTTTACGCTATGCGCAAGGTTCTTGCATCAACTCTCCAGCTCGATAAGTTCGAGCCTCAGAATGCCGCTGCATGGGATGCTGCATATGCTAAATTCAAGAAAATTGTAAACAGATAATATTAACTATAATTTTAATATAGAAAATTATGAAAGAATCGCTTATTCATTCAGCTTACGAGGTAGCAAAAGAACGCTACGCTGAACTTGGTATTGATACAGAGAAGGTTATCGCACAGCTTCAGGACTTCCACTTGTCTATGCACTGCTGGCAGGCAGATGATGTTCACGGCTTTGAACCAAAGGCTGGCGCAATGTCTGGCGGTATCCAGAGTACTGGCGACTATCCGGGTGCTGCTCGCAACATCGACGAGCTTCGTGCCGATATTCTTAAGGCAAAGAGCCTTATTCCGGGAACACACCGCTTGAATCTTCACGAGATTTACGGCGAGTTCAACGGCAAGTTCATCGACCGTAACGAGTGCAGCGTTGACATGTTCAAAGGCTGGATGGAGTGGGGTAAGGAAAACAACACCAAACTCGACTTCAACTCAACAAACTTCTCTCATCCAAAGAGCGGAAACCTTACAATCTCTAACCCTAACAAGGAGATTCGCGATTTCTGGATTGAGCACATGAAGCGTTGCCGCGAGATTGCAAACGCAATGGGTGAGTATCAGAACGATCCATGTATCATCAACCTTTGGATTCACGATGGTTCTAAG
>JBGUGY010000004.1:0-9812 GCA_045111775.1 Bacteroidaceae bacterium
CTGATAAGTCTGCTGAACAGGCTTGGTTTCGGTAACCACAGGAGTCGTGACAACCGGAGTAGTAACCACCGGTGTCTGCGTAACAACTGGAGTTTGGGTATACGAATTGTATTCCCTCTTCTGTTCTGCCACCTCGCGCTCTTTTGCTTTTTCGTATGCCTTCTTATACGCTATCTTCTGAGAGTTACAAGCCGTAAATCCCAAGACGATGCAAAATGTACAACCTATCGACCAATATTTGTTCATAATTATAATTTACAACAAAAACAATGTATTTATAAAGCCATTTGCAAAAATAACTCAACAAAACGGTTCAAACGAATAAATTCCGAATAAAATTCGCTATTTTTCACTAATAACGAAAAAATATCTTCAAAAATATTATCCTATTCAAAAAAAAAAGTACTTTTGCTAAACGAACATAAAAAATAATAAATATGAAAGCATTAAATGTACTGGCTGCCTTCATAGGCGGCGCTGCAGTAGGCGCAGCACTTGGAGTGCTTTTCGCTCCAGAGAAGGGTTCTGACACTCGCGAGAAGATTGCAGAGGCTTTGCGCAAGAAAGGCATCAAGCTGAGCAAGGAAGACTTCGAGGACCTTGTTTCGGACATCAAGAAGAAGTTCGAGAAAGAGTCAGAAGAGGATTTAGCATAAGATTTACACACATATTTTAGCACCTGAATAGAATGTTTAGGTGCTATTATATTTAACTGCTGAACCCTAAATTTATCATTATGTCGAAATACGATAATACTGTTGATAATCTGCAACAACTTGTAGAAGAGCTGAAGAACTATCTCAAGTTGTACAAACAATATACTCAGCTACAGCTGGTCGAGAAGCTGACGCTGCTGCTGTCGGCACTCATAACGGGCACAATCGTGCTCGTGCTTGCGCTGTGCGTGCTGTTCTATTTGTCGTTTACCATTGCATACATGATTGCTCCGCTGGTTGGCGGACTCGCCATGGCATTCGGCATTATAACGCTTGCGCTGCTACTGCTGCTTCTGCTTGTTTTCTTCAACAGGCATAGGCTGATAATCAGACCAGTAACGCGAATACTTGCCAATATTCTGCTTTCATCTAACGAAGAAGAGGATAAGTTATGACGGAAAAAAACAAAGAGACAAAAGAGATATCACTCGAGTACATTCAGCAAGAAAAGGAACGAGTGAAAGCATTGGTCGATAAATCGCAGGAAAGACTGAAGGACATCAGTCAGAAACTGATATCGCCGCCAAAGCCAAAGGACAAGCGCGAGCAGGTGGCTGCGCTCGTTGGCAACGCCTTCACCATTTTCGACGGCGTGATGATTGGCATAAAAGTTACGCAACGCATACGAAGTCTTTTCGGCAAAAAATGAGGTTAAAAATAAACGATTCTACTATGGTTAAAGCAACAACGACTTCCAAAGAGATTACAGATGATATAAGATATTTAAACCTGTTGGCACAGAATTTTCCGACCATTGCCGACGCAAGCACCGAGATTATAAATCTTGAAGCAATTCTTAATTTACCGAAGCCTACAGAGCATTTCATAGCCGACCCGCACGGCGAATACGAGGCATTCAAGCATGTGCTAAAGAACGCTTCGGGAAACATAAAGAGAAAGGTTAACGAACTGTTCGGAAACTCGATACGCGAGAGCGAGAAGAAGGAACTCTGCACGCTGATTTACTATCCTGCAAAGAAACTCGAACTCGTAAAGATTGAAGACCCGAACATAAACGACTGGTACCTGACGACGCTTAACATGCTCGTTAAAGTGTGCCAGAACGTATCGAGCAAATATACCCGCTCGAAGGTGAGAAAATCGCTCCCCGACGAGTTCTCGTACATCATCGAGGAGCTTCTGCACGAGAGCCTCGAAGAGAAGAACAAGCACGATTATGTAAACGTAATCATCAGCACGATTGTAAAGACTGGTCGTGCCGATGACTTTATCATTGCCATGTGCCGACTGATTCAGCGACTGGCGATAGACAAGCTGCACCTTGTTGGCGACATCTACGACCGCGGTCCGGGAGCGCACATAATCATGGATGTTCTGTGCAAGTATCACAACTTCGACATTCAGTGGGGAAACCACGATATTGGATGGATTGGAGCAGCAGCTGGCAACGACTGCAACATCTTCAACGTGCTCAGACTGAGCCTTAGATATGCCAATCTTGCAACTCTCGAAGACGGCTACGGAATTAACCTTCTGCCGCTCGCAACATTCGCCCTCGATGCCTACAAGGACGACGACTGCAAGGTTTTCTATCCAAAAGTAAGCCAGGAAGATACGCACGACGAAAAGACTCGCCAGCTGATTGCAAAGATGCACAAGGCGGCGAGCATCATACAGTTCAAGCTCGAGGCAAAGTTGATTGACCGCCATCCTGAATGGAAGATGGACGACCGCAAGCTTCTGCACCACATAGACTTTGAACGCGGCGTGATAACCATAGCCGGCAAGGAATACGAGATGAGAGACTCGCTCTTCCCTACCATCGACCCGGCAAATCCTTACGAGCTCACCGAAGAGGAAAGAGATGTCGTGAGCCGCATTCACCACTCGTTCCGCGTGAGCGAGAAACTGAAGCAGCACGTCCGCTGCATGTTCCACCACGGCGCAATGTTTACGATTTGTAACAGCAACCTTCTGTTCCACGCGTCTATTCCGATGAATGCAGACGGCACGTTCAAGGACGTTTTCGTTGAGGACAAGCGCTATCACGGCAAGGCTCTTCTGGAGAAGATTGACCAGCTTGTGCGCTCGGCATTCAACAACGATACTGATATTGAGCAGAAACTGTACGACATCGACTATATGTACTACTTGTGGTGCGGAAAAGATTCTCCGCTGTTCGATAAGGAGAAGATGACGACCTTTGAACGCTACTTCGTAAGCGACAAGGAACTTTACAAGGAAGAGAAAGGCGCATACTACGCCCTGCGCAACAAGGAGGAAATCGTAGACATGATTCTGAACGAGTTTGGCGTTAAGGGCAAGCATCGCCACATCATAAACGGACACGTTCCGGTGAAGGCTGGCTCGGGCGAATGTCCGGTGAAGGCTAACGGCAAACTACTTGTCATCGACGGCGGATTCTCGAAGGCTTATCAGCCAGAAACGGGCATCGCCGGATACACTCTTGTGTACCATTCTCGCGGACTCGAACTGGTTCAGCATCAGCCATTCACATCAACAGAAGATGCCATAAAGTCAGGAACGGACATCCGCTCTACAAGACAGATTGTTGAGATGAACAGCCACCGCATGATGGTGCGCGACACCGACAAGGGCGCAGAACTCATTGAGCAAATCAACGAGCTGTACAAGCTTCTGCACGCCTACAGAAACGGATTCATAAAAGAAAAAATCAAATAATGACTGTTACAGAGATTTTACGAAACACCGACAAAACACTATTCTCGTTCGAGGTTTTGCCGCCTCTGCGTGGCAAGAGTATCGAACAGATTTACAAGACGATAGACCGTCTGATTGATTTCAATCCGGCATTCATCGAGATTACTACCCACCGTAACGACTATGTGTACAAAGAGGTAAAGAAAGACATCTACAAACGAGTGGAAGAGCGTCTGCGCCCGGGAACTGTTGCCATTGCCTATGCCATAAAGCAGAAATACAACATTCCTGTGGTTCCGCACATCATCTGCTCGGGATATTCGCAGCAGGAGACGGAGAACGAGTTGTTCGACCTCTCGTTCCTCGACATTCTCGACCTTTTGGTTCTGCGTGGCGACAAGTCTAAGCAGGACAGCCGTTTCATTCCGAAAGAAGGCGGTCTGCGCTACGCAAGCGAGCTGTGCCAGCAGGTTAACGATTTCAACAACGGAAAGCTTGTCTACGGTGAGCAGCACGAGCTTCCGCAGCAGTTCTCATACGGCGTTGCCGGATATCCGGAGAAGCACGAGGAGGCTATGAACATGACAGCCGACATTCAGGCTCTGAAGAAGAAAGTAGAACTCGGCGCAGGCTACGTTGTTACGCAGATGTTCTTCGACAATCAGAAATACTTCGACTTCGTGAAACAATGCCGCGAGGTTGGCATAAACGTGCCTATCGTTCCAGGACTGAAGCCGCTGAGCACGATAAACCATCTAACGATGCTTCCACGCACATTCCACATCGACTTTCCTGAAAAGCTGTCGCAGAAACTGGCAAAATGTCAGAACAACGACGACGTGAAGGAGGTAGGAATTGAATGGTGCATAGAGCAATGCCGCGAACTGCGCGAGCACGATGTTCCGTCGCTGCACTTCTACACGATGAACGCGGCGGCTCAGATTGAAACCATCATGAAAAATCTGTAACCACAAGAAAAAACAGCACACAAAAGAAAATAATGACATTAAGAGAAGCCTTTTCTGAAAAAATAATGCTGCTCGACGGCGGTATGGGTTCGTTGCTGATGAAAGGAAACAACGACCAGCTGTCCATTGCGCAGCCCGAACTGATTCTTGACATTCACCGCCGTTACGTTGCGGCTGGAGCCGACATCCTCACCACCAACACATTCTCTTCGCAGCGCGTTTCGCAGCACGAATATCATCTTGAAGACAAGATTGACGAGCTGAACCGCGCCGCTGCCCGACTCGCCATGAAAGCCGCTTCGGAGGCTGAAGGACGAAAGGTCTTTGTGCTTGGCGATGTCGGTCCAACGAGCAAGATGCTCTCGATGAGCGACGACGTGAACGACCCGTCGGCACGCGCCATTTCGTTCGACGAACTCGAAGATGCATACTTTGAGCAGATAAAGGCTCTGATAGAAGAAGGCGTTGACGGCATTCTTGTCGAGACGATTTTCGACACGCTCAACGCCAAGGCAGCCATCAGCGCATTTCTGAAATGTAAGCATCTGTCGCCAAACGATGCCGAACCAGAAATTCTGCTTTCGATGACCGTGAGCGATGCTTCGGGCAGAACGTTGAGCGGTCAGACAGTCGAGGCTTTCGTCACGTCCGTGGCACACGCCAATCCGCTCTGCGTTGGTCTGAACTGCGGTCTGGGAGCCGACGGAATGATTCCTTATCTGCGCCAGATGGCTGAATGTGCACCTTGCTACATCAGCTGTCACCCTAATGCCGGTCTGCCAAACCAGTTTGGCGGATACGACGACACGCCCGACGATATGGTTTCGCAGATGCAGCCCTACTTCGGCGAGCATCTTGTAAACATGATTGGCGGCTGCTGCGGAACAACGCCCGAGCATACCGCCGCTATGCGTCAGATGATTGACGCTCTTCCGGCTGACTATCAGCACCGACAGCCTAAGCCACACGACGGCGCGCTGCATCTGGCAGGACTCGAACCGCTCGTTGCCGACGCCAAAACGTTTGTGAAGGTCGGCGAGCGATGCAACGTTGCCGGAAGCCGAAAATTCCTTCGTCTGATTGGCGAAAAGAACTACGACGAGGCTCTTACCATTGCCCGAAAGCAGATTGAAGACGGCGCGATGGTAATAGACATCAACATGGACGACGGACTTCTGGAGGCCGGCGAGGAGATGAAGAAATTCCTTAATCTTCTGGCATCCGACCCTTCCATCAGCCGCGTGCCGATAATGGTTGACTCATCGCGCTTCGAGGTTATTGAGCAAGGCTTGAAATGCTGTCAGGGTAAGTGCATCGTAAACTCGATAAGCCTTAAACTCGGGGAGGAGGATTTTCTGGAGCACGCAAAGGTTGTGAAGCGACTCGGAGCAGCCGTTATTGCCATGTGCTTCGACGAGAACGGACAGGCAACCGACTACGACAGCCGCGTGCGGATATGCAGCCGAATGTACCGTCTGCTTACCGAAAAGGCCGGTTTCCTTCCCGAAGACATAATATTCGACCCTAACGTGCTGACCATCGCCACCGGCATGGCTGAGCACGCCGCATACGCCGCCGATTTCATTCGTGCAACCCGATGGGTCAAGGACAATCTGCACGGCGCGCGCGTCTCGGGCGGACTATCCAACCTTTCGTTCGCCTTCCGCGGTAACAACTATCTGCGCGAATCAATGCACTCGGTATTCCTTCATCATGCCATACCAAACGGCATGGGCATGGCTATAATGAACCCGGCAACCGAAGTAGACTATTTCAGCATCGAGCCGAATCTTGCGCTGGCAATAACCGAAGTCATTCTAAATACCTATCCCGAGGCGAGCGACAAACTCATTGAGATGGCACCGTCCATCGTTCCGGCGGAGAAGAAAAAGGAGGTTGTAAAGAAGGCTGCGCCAGAGAATGAAGTGCCCGACGTTGACGTTCAGGCTCTTCTCGACAAGGGAATGCCGCCGCTCGAGATAATCTCTGGTCCGCTGATGGACAGAATGAACCGCGTCGGCGAACTCTTCGGCGCAGGAAAGATGTTTCTTCCGCAGGTCGTAAAGGCGGCACGAGACATGAAGAAATCCATCGGAATACTTCAGCCTTACATCGAGAAAGGACAGGAAGCCAACAGCGCAGACTGCGGCAAAATTCTGATTGCCACCGTAAAGGGCGACGTTCACGATATTGGCAAAAACATCGTCGGAGTAATCCTCTCGTGCAATGGATTCGACGTTATCGACCTTGGCGTGATGGTTCCGACGGAGACAATTATACAAACCGTAAAGGAGCAGAATATCGACATCGTGTGTCTCTCGGGCCTCATCACTCCGAGCCTCGAGGAGATGTGCACCGTTGCCACAGCCATGCAGGAAGCCGGAATGAAGATTCCGCTGATGGTGGGCGGCGCAACGACATCTGCCGTACACACAGCCATGAAGATTGCGCCTTGCTACGACGGTCCGGTGTTCCACGTCAGAGACGCGGCAAGCAATCCGGGCATAGCGATGCGACTCATCGACGAGGCTCAGCACGATGCCGTGGTAGAGGAAAACCGAACGGAACAAGAACGCATCCGCAAGCAGCAGGAGCAGAAGCAGCTGCGCGAACAAGTATGCTCGCAGACGCGCAAGAGTCTTGGCGAGACATCGCCTCTTGAACGCCGTCTTGTGGTTGACTGGAGCAAGCAGAAGCCTAACACGCCACCGTTCATCGGGGCAAGGCTGCACGACGGCATCATGGTGCGCGACCTTATTCCGCTCATCGACTGGAACTATTTCTACTGGCCGTGGAAGGTTAAGGACGGCACGGAAGAGGCTCGCCAGCTAAAGGAAGAGGCTCTTGCCCTGCTTGCCGAACTGGCTGACGACAAGGCTTATGCTGCCCGAGTGATTCAGGCATTCTACCCTGCCGAAGGACTCGACGACCGCATACGCATAACGCTCAGAAAGAGCGAGCACGACAGCAACTGTCCTTGCTGCAACCAGAGCATCGACCTCGCCACTCCGCGACAGAACCGCAACGAGGGCACTTGCCTGGCTCTGTGCGACTACATAAACAACTGCGTGGGCGCATTTGCCTGCACCGTTAGCCAAACATTCGTAGACCGTCTTGAAAAGCTTAAGAAAGAACAGGGCGCAAGCGACTACGATGCTCTTCTGCTGCAAACGGTTGGCGACCGTCTGGCAGAGGCTGCCGCTGAATATCTAAGCCGTGAGTTGAAGGAGAAATTCGACTGGGGTGGAATCCGTCCTGCCGTGGGATATCCTTCGCTGCCCGACCAGAAAAGCATCTTCCAGATTGAAAAGCTTATCGACTTCGGCAGCGTGGGCATCAGCCTTACAGAGAACGGCGCGATGTATCCGCAAGCATCGGTCTGCGGTCTGTACATTCCTTACGAAGAGGCAGAATATTTCAGCGTAAAGCACTAATATTTAACATATCAGAATCTGCGTCCTCGGTGTCATTTCTCGGCATCGAGGACGTTTTTTTTCTGTCCTTCGGAATAAAATCAAACCGAAAAAGACGAGTTTTCATTCCGTTTTTGCTATATTCGCGCAATAAACTTAATATAAATAAGATAACAGCTATTTTCAAAACAAACGAATATGAACGACAAAACAGACAAAAAACAGAACATTTCGCGCCGCGATGCCCTGAAAAAGATGGGCGCAATAACGGCAACGGCAGCCATCAGCATGTCGGGAGTAGAAGCATTGGCTTCGACCGTAGGCTCATCGGGAGAGGCAAAGAAAAGTCTTAAAGTACTGCTAATCAACGGCAGCGCACGACGAAAGGGCAACACCTTCACCCTACTCTCTGAAATTGCCAGCCAGCTGAGTAAGAACTCGATAGAGAGCGAGATTGTCGGCATCGGAAGTCTTCCGGTTCACGGCTGCATTGCCTGCGGACGATGCCACGCCGAACGACTCGGCAAATGCGTTTTCGACGATGATGTTTGCAACAAGCTCCTCGACAAGATGGCTGAATGTGACGGCATAATCGTCGGCTCGCCAGTCTACTACGGTCAGCCAGCCGGTCAGGTTCTCGCGGTATTGCAGAGAATGTGCTACTCGGGCGGAGCGAAACTGCAAGGCAAGCCAGCCGCTGCCGTAACGGTATGCCGCCGTGGAGGTGCGACAGCCGCCTTCCAGACATTGCAGATGCCTTTTCAGATGCTTAACATGCCTATTGTAACGTCGCAATACTGGAACATCGGCTACGGAACAGCCGAGGGCGAAGCTTCGCAAGACGAAGAGGGCTTGCAGACCATGCGCACGCTTGCCGACAACATGGCTTACATGCTCAAGCAGTTTGCCTCCGGCTCAGCTAAACGTCCTGAAAGAGAGCGCGGTAAGTACACGAATTTTATAAGATAGAAGTTAAAACTCCTCCGTTCATGCCAATTGAACGGAAGAGTTTTTTATTCAGATATTTCTCCAGTTTTTTCAAATCCCTAAAACACGCAGATAAATTTTCATAATCCCTTTTGCATCTCCATTTGATACATTCTTGTTTGGGTACAGATATACAAATTAGTGAGACAGGTTTCATATTTTCCAATAGTATCTATACCGTAAAAGTAACATAATAGCTCAGTGGGGAATCCTTTATGTAAGTGTAATTCTAACCATTTATGCCATACTAACCTTTATTTCGGTCGATAAATATTAAAATGGCAACAAAAAGTTGATTGTTATCCAAAAAGTTTTGTCGATTTAAATTTAATTGCTTATTTTGCAGTAGTTCTACAAAACTAGACGTGTAATGATACTAAAAATCGAATTTGAGAATTTCTACTCAATCAAAGATTGCATAAGAATCGATTTTCGGGCAGGCAACATTAACACTTCCCTGGCACGTGAATTAAGCCACAATGTGATGGAGTGGAAAGGCATACCTATACTAAAAACAGTAGGCCTTTTTGGCCCTAATGCGTCAGGTAAATCGAACATTCTAAAAGCTATCAATTTCTGCTGTAGGATGATATTAGATTCACACCTTCACAATGAGGGGGTGGTCTTCAACTTTGAGCCGTTTAAGTTTGACGGGTATCAGGACAAGCCAAGCAAGTTCTTGATTGATTTTGTGTGTGATGACGTGGAGTACGAATATTCTTTTGAATTGACCAAGAATCGTATTCTTTCAGAGAGTTTATACTATTATCCTGTTGGCAGGCGAGCAAAGGTCTTTGTTCGCGAATCCAACGGCAAGTATAGCTTTGGAACAGGTGTTATCAATAAGCCTAACGATGTAGTCCTGAACACAAGCGACAAGAACCTGTTCCTCAGCCGTGCAAGTTCCATGAACCGAGAGCTTGCCCAGAAGCTGTACCGATACTTCATGAATCAGTTCTTGCTCGGGCTGGTCAATGTAAATGAGATGGTGGTTCTTGACAGCTTCAACACCTACAAGAAGGTGATTCTTAAGGCGCTAGAAATCTGCGACACCGACATTACCGACATTGAGGCAAGGAAGGAAC
>JBGUGY010000005.1:0-8608 GCA_045111775.1 Bacteroidaceae bacterium
ATCCAAGGGAATGTATATCAGTTTCGGAATAAATTTCAATGCCGAAAGCCTTTCCTTGTGCCCGACAGACAAAATTCTGCTGGAGACAGACGAATACGACGGAAGCGTTCTGGATGTGTATCGCAAGGCTTCGGAAGTAACGCATATTCCGTTAGAAACGCTTGCTCAATTTATTGCACATAATTATTTGGATGTGAAGAAATAAAGTCGTATTTTTGCACGTGATAATGTAAAAAATAATAAAAATAAAATAACTCATTCGATGAATTTTGTTGAAGAATTAAAGTGGAGAGGCATGCTCCATACAATGATGCCGGGTACAGACGCACTTCTTGAAAAAGAAAACATAGCCGGCTACGTGGGTTTTGACCCTACTGCCGATTCTCTTCATATTGGTCACCTTTGCAGTATTATGATTCTACGTCATTTCCAGAAGGCTGGTCACAAGCCTATCGCCCTTGTAGGCGGTGCAACTGGTATGATTGGCGACCCTTCGGGCAAGAGCACAGAGCGTAATCTGCTTACCGAAGAGACACTCCGCCACAATGTAGAGTGCATAAAGAAACAGCTCTCTAAGTTCTTGGATTTCGACAGCGATGCTCCAAACAAGGCTGAACTCGTAAACAACTACGACTGGATGAAGGGCTACTCGTTCCTCGATTTCGCTCGCGAGATTGGTAAGCACATCACCGTAAACTACATGATGGCAAAGGATAGCGTGCAGAAGCGTCTTAACGGCGAGGCTCGCGACGGCTTGTCTTTTACAGAATTCACATACCAGCTTCTTCAGGGATACGATTTCCTTCACCTTTACAAGGAGAAGAATTGTAAACTTCAGATGGGCGGTTCGGACCAGTGGGGAAACATCACAACCGGAACAGAGCTTATCCGCCGCACACTCGGTGCAGAGGCTGAGGCTTTCGCCCTTACTTGTCCGCTTATAACAAAGGCTGACGGAACAAAGTTCGGTAAGACCGAGGGCGGAAACATCTGGCTTAACCGCGAATATACATCGCCTTACACATTCCTTCAGTTCTGGCTCAACGTGAGCGACGAGGACGCAAAGCGATACATCAAGATATTTACAAACCTCAGCAAGGAAGAGATTGATGCCCTTATTGCAGAGCACGATGAGGATCCGGGTCAGCGTAAGCTTCAGAAGCGACTTGGCAAGGAAATCACCGTTATGGTTCACTCTCAGGAGGATTACGAGGCTGCTTTGGAGGCAAGCAACATCTTGTTTGGAAAGGCAACAAAGGACAGCCTTCTGAAGCTCGACGAGCAGACACTTCTTTCTGTGTTCGACGGCGTTCCACAGTTCGAGGTTTCAAAAGATGCAATAGCAACTGGTGTTAAGGCTGTTGACCTTTTGGCAGAGCACACTCAGTGCTTCCCATCAAAGGGCGAGATGAGAAAGATGGTTCAGGGCGGAGGCGTTTCTTTGAATAAGGAAAAGCTTGCTGCGTTCGACCAGATTATCACTTCTGACGACCTTTTAAACGGCAAGTATTTGCTTGTTCAGAAGGGTAAGAAGAATTACTTCCTTCTCATTGCAAAATAACAGAAAATAGGCAAGAATATTTTGCTATATAAAGAAATAGTATTATTTTTGCACCCGATTCTTCCGTAAAAAAGGGAAGTTCATAGTGATTGTGCTATGGTGTAATGGCAGCACTAGAGTTTTTGGTTCTCTCAGTCCAAGTTCGAATCTTGGTAGCACAACCTCAGAAAAAGTCAGTTTGTTTTTTACAAACTGACTTTTTTTGTGCCCACACGAAACCAAAAATGTAATCTATACTTGCCAATTTTTGAGAAAAATTTATTGCGTTTCAAAATTGTTTTAATATATTTGCATCAAACAATGTTTATATAAAATAAATAGAAATGAATAAATTTTTGAATTTTTCACTCGAAGGTAAGGTAGCCTTGGTTACTGGTGCTTCTTATGGCATTGGTTTTGCCATTGCATCTGCATTTGCAGAGCAGGGTGCAACAATCTGTTTCAACGATATCAATCAGGAGTTGGTTGACAAAGGTCTTGCTTCTTACAAGGAGAAGGGCATCAACGCTCACGGCTTTGTTTGCGACGTAACAAACGAGGAGGCTGTACAGAAGATGGTTGCTACAATCGAGAAGGAGATTGGCACTATCGATATTCTTGTTAACAACGCTGGTATCATCCGCCGTATCCCAATGCACGAGATGGAGGCTGCTGATTTCCGTCGTGTTATCGATATCGACCTTAACGCTCCATTTATCGTTGCAAAGGCAGTTCTTCCTTCAATGATGAAGAAGCGCGCTGGTAAGATTATCAACATCTGCTCTATGATGTCTGAGCTTGGTCGCGAGACTGTTTCTGCTTATGCTGCAGCAAAGGGTGGTTTGAAGATGCTTACTCGCAACATCTGTTCAGAGTACGGCGAGTACAACATCCAGTGTAATGGTATCGGCCCTGGCTACATCGCAACTCCACAGACTGCACCTCTTCGCGAGAAGCAGGCTGACGGCAGCCGTCATCCATTCGACTCATTCATCTGCGCAAAGACTCCAGCTGGCCGTTGGTTGGATCCACAGGAGCTTACTGGTCCTGCTGTATTCTTGGCTTCTGAGGCTTCAAATGCAGTGAACGGTCACATCCTTTATGTTGATGGCGGTATCCTTGCATACATCGGCAAGCAGCCTAAGTAAATAAGGTCTGAGAAAGATATTTTTTATATACAGGCGGCAGCGGGGATTTGATGTTTCCGTTGTCGCTTTTTTGCTTTTCTGAATTAATGAAGATACAAGTTTCATTCTTGCTTGTGGGCGCAATTTTTGCAGCGTGCTCGCAACCTCGCACATCGATAGATGTGAAGATTACGAACAAGTTAGACACTCTGCGCAGCAACGAACTGGTTGAGATTCCGTTCAAGCAGATAATAGACGAGTTTGGAGAGAGCGATTCCGTTCAGTTTGTCATCGTTGACAAGGACGGAAAGGAAGTGCCGTACCAGATTTCGTACGACGAGAATGTAATCTTTCCGGTTAGTGTCGGAGCGAATTCGTCGGTTGTCTACACCATCAAGCACGGTGTTCCGAAGGCGATTGAGCCACGCGTTCAGGGGCATTTCTATGCCTTCAGAAACGACGACATAACTTGGGAGAATGAACTTGCAATATACCGATGCTTCGGTCCTACTCAGCAGATGACGAAGGAGCCGAAATACGGTTACGACTATTGGTGCAAGGATACGACCGACCTTGTGAGCGAGGACAGATATATTAGGGCTTCTGACCCCGAACTGCAAAGCCGCATCGACTTGCTCGAAACGAAGGGGCAGATTCGCAAGGCAAAGGCTCTGAAGGACTCGATGGATTTCTATCACGACCACGGCAACGGTCTCGACTGCTTTAAGGTTGGTCGCACGCTCGGCTTGGCAGGCACGGCTCTGATGGCCGATTCGGTTACTCTTATTCCGTCTAATGCTTACAGCACTTACGAGATTCTGGACAATGGTCCGCTGCGATTCACCGTTGCGCTTACTTATCCGCCTATGAAGGTTGATGGCGATTCTTCAATCATCGAAAAAAGAATAATATCGCTCGATGCGGGATGCTATTTCAACAAAGTTCAGCTTTCGTTCGGCAATCTGAAGGAAGTGAAGAACATCTGCACGGGAATTGTACTTAACGGAAGGCGCAGAAACAAGATTGAGGGCAGCGTTGACGACGGATTCATGGCTTTCAGATATCGCACGCAGAATTATCCGAAAACGGGCGACATCTATACTGGCGCAATCTTTGTTCACCCAGTTCTGAGCATTGAGGAAAATCTGTTTAAGACAAGCAAGCAGAGGGCAGAGCACGATGGCAATTTCGGCTATCTGCAAGCCATCTCGCAATACACTCCGGGCGATAGTTTTGTGTATTATTTCGGGGCATCGTGGAGTAAATACGGGTTCAAGTCGTTCGATGAATGGGTTGAGTACATTAGGCAGTTTAACCGCCGACTTGTAACGCCGCTGAAAGTATCGATTGTGGAGAAGAAATAAAGAAATAAAAACGCAGAGCCGTAAGATTGCGACTCAGCGTTTTTATTGTTATGGCATAGGCTTCAAGCCCTCCCACATTACGTTCCATTTTCCGTTCTTCGGAAATCCCGGATTTTCGGTGTTACAGCCGTCCCAGCCAGCGCACATCAGCGCGACGGTGGTAAGGAGTCCGCCGTTTCCCGGAAGATATATTCTCAGACGTTCGTCCTGATAGTTATGTCCGCTCACGAGATAGGTGTTTGTCCGGTTGTCGAGAAGGATTGCTTCGATGGCTTTTTCTGGCTCTCCCAAGCGTGTTGCGTTCATGGCAACCATCGGATAATCCCATCCCCAAGTCTTGTTCCAGTTCCAGTTGGCAATAACCCAGTCGAGCGTTTTCAGCATACAATTCTTGTTTATAAGATTGTTCATCGGCAAAATTCCAACTGCGCCGAGCAGGGCTGGGTGGTCGGATGTACATCTGATGTCTGAATAAGTCTCTGTTGCGCTTTCGGCTGCGAGATAGAGGCTGTCGCTGTTGAATGCCAGAGGAGAGAGTTTCTCAACAAGTTTGTCCCATTCTTTTATGCGAGGTTCGCCGTTCTCTTCTCTCCAGCGGTTGGCAACCTGCATTGCGTAGTGCCAGTACGATAGTTCGAAAGGCGGATTTACGGTTACGGCTGCCTTTAGCGTTTCTTGTGCCGGAATGCAGCCTTTCAGAATGTAGCGGTCGTGAGCCTTGTCGTAATCGGCAAACGAATACATAAACTTGGCTGTTTCCTGAACAAGATTGTAATATTCGTCCTTGATTGCCTTGTCCTTGCTGTTGCGGTAGAGCAGTTCGGCAAGATATATAAGGTGCGGCTGTTGCCAGATGAGGAAACTTCCGACGTTGCTTGGGGCTTCAAGACCGTCTGGGTCGGTCATCTTCATCCATCTCAGTCCGTCAAAGCCTTGACGACGGGCAATCTCGGTTGCTATCGGCGCAACTTTGTGATACCAGTGAAGCGAGTGTGCCAGTTTCTCTGGGTGATTCCAGAGGGCGAACTGAGCCTGATGCCACCAAATCATTTCGAGATGGAATTTGCCGTACCACGAGTTATATGTCAGTCCTGTTTCCTGCGGCGGAGTATCGCCAGCGCAGTTTATCGCCAGAAGATACTGACTCAGAACTACGCGGCGTTCAAGTTCCTTAGCGCGAGGGTCGGTACATTTCGAGAAATCGACCATTGCTCCCTTCTGCCAGTAATCTTTCCAATATTCGGCAGACTTTGCGAAAGTCTGCTTTGCGTCGTCAGATTTTGCATCGGGTTTCTTCTCTGAAAATTCACATGTTATGCTGAAAGAATCATCTTTTGGAGAAAGAATGAACTTGTTTCTGTCTTTTCTTGAAAGTTCTGCATTTCCTGTCCACTTCAGAGTGACGAAGTATTTTGTAGCATCAATGGTGCGCTCAAAAACGGCATAGTTCGACTTCTGCTCAATGATTTCGGTGTTGTGCTTGTCGTCGGCGTTCCAGTTGCTGGCATCGTCGCAATGACCGCCTGTTGCGTAAGGAAAGCGCAGGCACAGCGGAGTGTGAGCCTTGTTAGAAATCTGCACCGCAACCATGTCGGCATCGGGATGACATGCCGTTGTTACGCTGTATTTCTGACCGTTCCACTTGTATTTGCTCTTTATCGTGCCCGAGTAGAGGTCGAGTCTCTGCTTGATGTTCTCGGGCATCGTGCCCTTCATTTCAGAAGTGTCGAAACCCAACGTTCCGAGGTGCAGACGATGAGGATTTACGCGCAGATAGTTGCACGCGTCTTGCTGTCTGCCACCTTCTTTAAACTGGCAGGCATACAGCTCCTTATGTCCGTGAAAATCAAACTCTTTTAGAACATCGTCGAGTTTGTAATCGCCCGTGTTCTCAAAACTATGCCAGCCCCAGTCGCTCATTGTTCCAAGTGGAACGCCGTTGCTGAATTTCTCTGGAAAAGTCTGCAATCCGGTGGCATCAACAGTGAAGGCGAATCCTCCGTTGCCTACGGAAAGCGACGAGAGGCTGTCGTTCTTTGTTACTACAGGCGAGTTGCGTTGCAGCAGTGCCACTCTGTTTATTTTGCCTGTTGTTTTACTGCCTTCGCTTGCTGTAATTGCAGCCGGAAATAATAGTGCAGTTAGAAGATAAAATAATTTTCTCATTATAGTTTCGTAGGTTATGAAAACTTAGTGCGGCAAAAATAATAAAAAAATCAATATCCCTATCTGTCGGCATTGCTTAGTTTTTGATGCGTAAAGTGGCTATTTTGACAGAATGTTTTATCTGTCGATAAGCAGTTTCAGCATAAATGCCTGCGATATTCTGTTTGGACCAGAAAATGGGCATCCGCTATTCATCTGACTCTGACTGCCGCTGCTGTTGTAAAGCAATCCGTTGTGCATGTATATGCTGTATTCGAGCAAGTCGTTGTTGCTCAACTTTATTTCTCCAATTTTTTGCAGATAATAGATTATAGGAAGTGTTGCTGATAAATCAATCTTGTCGACTTGTCCGATATATTGATGAAAGCATTTGTTCTGGTTGTAAAGTTCTTTTGTTGTCTGGATGAATTTTCTAACATTCTCAGCGGTTTGTACGCTGTAATCGTTTATGTCGATATCGCATAGTCCCAGCACATACCACGAGTTTCCCCTTCCCCAGTTAATATTTCCCATTTTTACATTTGGATATTTGTATCGGTAGAAATAGGCTGGCAACCCTGTGTCCTTGTCTATTCCGTATTTGTTCCATTTTTCTATTTGTTCTACAGCCAACAGATAGGCATCTCTGTTGTTAAATGTTTTTGAGTACAGAATAAGGAAGGGATTGTGCATTCCTAATCCATCGACTGCGTTTCCCGGCCAATCCATGTATTTGATGCCAAAATCGGTTGTGTTCTGTTGCTTCAGCCAGTTGTACTCTTTGTCGGCATATTCTTTGTATTTCTTGTTTTTTGTGAGCTTGTACAATTCAATGGCAACGCATCCGGCAACACATTGGTCTACTCGCGTAAAATCTTTATCTATTATGTATTTGTCGAAGATGTCTATGATTTCCTTCTGAGATTCTGTATCATCGCTTTTAATTGCATATTCGAGCGAATATAGAATCAGAAAGTTCATCTCAGCCCACTGGTATTTGCTGGCTGCATCTTCCTTTTTAAGACTGATATTATCTTCCAGATTATCAGTAAATAATCCGACTCTTGCTGGAACTACAACTGATTCTCCGTTTTTTACGATGTCGAGTCCGGCTTTGTATATGTTGTCTCGGAAGTCTTTTATATCCTTGCATTTTTCCGAATAATTATTCTCTATATGTCTGTTCCATCTAACTCTCAGATATAGAATCCCGTCGGATAGAAAGAAGACAATATTCGCTATAATGCTTGCCATGAAAATGGCATAGAAAATGTATTTTTTCATTTGCTTGTAAATTGAATGAGGTAATAGTTTTCTGATTCTGCCAGAATATGTCTATTAACGCTTATCTTGTAATTCTGTAGAATCATATCTTCGATAATGTCGAGTTGCTCAACTGACGATTTGTTTACGAGCATAGGGATTCCATCGACCAACGACTTGAAATTACCATAGCCTTTTGGAGCAAGAGGCCAATGGTACATCCAACCCTGAAATATCGTTTTGTATGCTATCGGACTTTTTGATGCGCTGAATATTTCAACATCCAAGCAACTTGGAACCAGCATCAACACTTTTTCGCTTTTGCTTTTGTTCAGCATACCTTCAACTTCGTTTTTAAGTTTCAATGGCTCATTGATGTTTTTGGCAGTTTGATAATTTGTTCTGCCGAAATAAAACATCAGAATAATAGCGTTAATGCATAAAAAAGTGTTCAAGTATGCAATCTTTTTTGTGTATCCAATGTAAAGGCATGATAATAGCAAGGCGGCGATTAGTGTAATCAGAACTCTTTCTTTTGGAAAACTCATGCTCATAATCGTTATGTTTGCAATAATAAACATTATAAGGCACGAAATAATGAAGAAAACAGTACTATAATGTCTTTTCTTTAAAGAAACAAACAACAGCCATAAGATTGTTATTATCAGAGCTATTCCACCTAACGATTTATACATCTGATAATAATTCTGTATGTTTATTATTATTGTTTCTAAACGTTGTTTTTTTAGAATATCTGCATACTCTACAATTTCCTTTTCTGTTAGGATGTTAGTGTCGAAGAATCTGTATTTAACGAGTAGTTCATACTCTTTCTTCTGATTTGGATTTTCTATTGTGGAAAGCAGTTTTGCTGATTGTGGATTGTCTGCAATAAATCCTCTTGCATCATTATAAGTGTTGAAGTGTTTCCATTCGTCTGTATGATTATACATTATGTTATTTGTGGCATAACTTACAATTCCGATGATGCATAGGCATGATAATTTTCCGATTGTACTTTTGAATTTGTTGTTTAAAAAGAATATCGGGAACAATATCATATATGGCAGAAATGCAGCTGAGGTTCTTATTTGTGTGGCTATGAAGAACAAAACAAATGCAGTAGCATAATACTTCTTGTTTTTTGCCTGTATCAGCAGTGTAAACGA
>JBGUGY010000006.1:0-2210 GCA_045111775.1 Bacteroidaceae bacterium
CAAGCGTTGCTCTATGGATTTACTTCGCGATTTCCTTCGTCAGCATGCCCACGAGATGCCTCGCACCATGCTCCGCTATGCCATCGAGAAAATGTCGGAGCAGGAACGGCAATATTGGATGAAACAGATATGAGAAACATGGAGATACACAGCTGTCCGGAGTTGATGGACTACATCCAGGAGGTGGGCTTCCTGCCACTGCTGGATAGTGGGATTAGGGGCTACTCGGCAGAGGATGCTGTCGATGAGGACAATCGTTATTCCGAATAATTCTTTATTCCGAATTGTCTGAAAAAGTAATTCTGCATTTACTCAGTTTACAAGATTAATTCGGAATAACATAATAGTAAAATAGCCATCTTTTCAGTTTCTGGGATAGGGGCCCCCTAATGGTAAACAGCCATCCTAAAGACCTAATAATCCTCTTAGTCCTCCTTGTATTTTATATTTCTTGGGCTGGTCAAGAGGTATATATTCCCTTTTTCTTAAGGCTTTTTCCAACTCTTCCCTACTTATCCCAAGATAGACACGAGTCGTTTCGAGACTGGCATGGCCAAGATATTCTGATATCATGGCGATGTTTATCCCGTCCATGAACCAATGCGTTGCTGCGGAATGGCGAATCTGATGACTATGCATCTTCAAGGGTATTTCCGGACAGGTCTTATGTGCAGTGTAGGAAATGGCGTATAGTCTGGTGTTCACTGCATCAGCGGACATCTTTTCCGTTCGGCCCTTATGGCTTGAATGGAACAGATATGTCTTAGCATCATACGGAATAGAGAAATATGCAATATATGCCTTGAGCGTGTTCACGGTTTTCTCAGAAAGTATGAGGCAACGGTCTTTATTACCTTTTCCTTTGACAATGACATAGGGGGATCCGTGGTCCAGTATGAGGTCGCAAGTCTTAACGGACAGGACTTCACCGACTCTACAGCCTGTGTCATACATGAATGAGAAAAGTGCATAGTCGCGCTTTCCTGCTATAGTGTTGCAATCAATACTGGCAAAAAATGCTTTCATCGCCACTTTACTCAGAGGTGCGACGACTTTGCCTCTTCCGTGAGAAATCATCGGTATCTCGCAGGACTCTATGTACCTTTTCGCATATGCTATATCACGGGACTGAAGATATTTCAGGAGTGACCTTATCACTGTTAGCCTGTGATCCCTCGTACGGCGACTGCATGGTTTCCCTCCACGTCCATTTTGTAACCAGATCAGCCAGCTTTCTACAGTCTCACGGCTAAAACATATATCACTAAAACTGTCGACTGTGACAGATTTCTTTTCTTCCAAATATTCCACATAGAGGCGCATTACCTGCTTGTATGACATAACTGTTTGGACAGAATATCCACATGTCTTGGGAATATATACTTTCAGCCAAAGGTCTATATGACTGACAAGTTCTTTTGCTTGCTTAGATATTTTCATCGCTGTAAAAGTTTGAACGGTCTAATAATATGTCATTGAAAGTCTCAGCCTTGGCGGCCTTTATGTGCTCGGCCATCTTCGGGGTAAAATTGTAATAGTACATCGTCATTTTGAAACTCGCATGCCCCATGCTTCTTGACAAGTAGGCAATGTGCTTGTTGAACAGTGCAGAATCAGCAGGGAGGCCATTGATGTTCTCTGTGGCATATCGATGTCTGAAATCATAGGCCACGGCATGTTCTTTGTTAAATTCATACCAACATTTTTGGAAATTGTAATCAACCCATTTCACGCTATGGTGCTCGTCTGTGGAAGTCGGGAAAAAGCACTTCCTTTTTGGTACGAGTCTCTCTATAGCCTTATCATATTCCATAAGCATTTTAAGCATTGAAGGATGGAGGGCCACCCGGTGCTCCACATACCCTTTCGTATGCCTGACATTGATGATGCCGTTTTTAAAATCCACGTCCTTTGTGTCAAGCAGACGTGCCTCAAATGTTCTCAGCCCGGAGGAGAGCAATAGCAAGAAATATATGGGCAGAGATAGTTTTGTGATTTCTGATTCAGGAGAGTCCTTAATTGTCAGGTGAGATAGCGAGAAAAAGAAATTGCACAGTTCGGATTCCGTAAATGCATGGGGCTTCTTCAGCAGAGTCTCTGTCTTCGGTCTTGTCGTAAGGACAGGACAACAAAACGTCCCATATCCCCTTCTATGGAGAAACTTGAGAAATGTACGTAACTCACTTACCCTCTTTGCTCTGGTACAGGCA
>JBGUGY010000007.1:0-3501 GCA_045111775.1 Bacteroidaceae bacterium
AATTAGGCGGAACGCTCTTCGTCGTGACAGCGAGGAGCGTTCTTTACACCATTACACCAATACACCATTTTTTACACACACACCTATACAACACCTATACGAATTGACTTGCTTTGGCCAGGAGAGCAAAAAGCGAACAAAGTTGATAGGCGGTGGTTGATGGGAAAAGATAGTTGCGGGGCGTTTTCGTTATAGCACAATATTTTTTCGTTTTGGTAAATGGAAATAGTTCAACGTAACAGAATATTGAGTATTTTTGCAACGTTTTCGACAGACCTGACGAGTGGAATTCCTTGTTCGTAAGGGACTTTGTCACGGTGAGGAAACATACATTTAACTGAACACTAAACTAAAACAAATCATAACGAAAATGAGAGGATTTATTGGAGAAATGCTGGGGACTTTCATCCTCACATTGTTTGGCTGCAGTAGTGTGGCCGTTGCTGTGCTCTTCGGTGAGTATAACAGTATTTTCCAGATTGGCTTGGTATGGGGTGTTGGCGTGACTTTGGCAATATTCCTTACCCGCAACATCTGCTGTGCACATCTTAATCCAGCCGTGTCGGTGGCTATGGTGGTGGCTGGCCGTATGAAGGCCAAGCAGTTGCCGAGTTATCTGACGGCTCAGTTTGTCGGCGCTATTCTTGCGGGCGCTATGCTCTATGTGCTTTTCAGTCCGTCGATAGCGCAATATGAATTGGTGCATAATATTGCGAGAGGTTCGGCAGGTTCGGTTGATACGGCACGTATGTTCGGTGAGTTCTATCCGAATCCGGGCGACTCAATAGCCACGGTGTCCCTGCCTTTGGCTATGCTTGCGGAGGGATTCGGCACTATGCTGCTCGCCCTCTTCATCTTTGCCTTGACAGAGGACTGTAATGTAGGACGTCCTTCTTCTGATCTTCAGCCGTTGTTCATTGGTCTTACCGTATCAAGCATAATCTTCTTTGTGGCTCCGCTTACTCAGGCAGGCTTGAATCCTGCTCGCGACTTCGGACCTCGTATCGTGGCATATCTCATAGGATGGGGTAGTGCTGCTATGCCTGATGAGGTAGGCGGTTGGTTCTGGGTTTATATCTTTGCTCCTATCTTGGGCGGAACGGTTGCTGCGCTCCTGTTCAAGTATATTCTTGAGCCTATCAACAAGAAGAAGAACTGCCAATGCGGATGTAATAAATAATTGAAAATTGATAATTGAAAATTGATAATTTGAAAATTGATAATGGATAAACAGACAAGATTGATAATTACCGGCGGTTTCTTGGGAGCCGGTAAGACCACACTTATATGGGATGTGGCACAGAGACTTATGGCAAAAGGCTTGCGAGTAGGATTGATTACAAATGATCAGGCTCCGGAACTTGTTGACAGTCGATTGTTGCGACAGGCAAACCTGCAGGTTCAGGAGGTGGCAGGAAGCTGCTTCTGCTGTAATTTCGACGGCTTTACGGATGCCATCAAGAAGCTCCGCAAGGAAGTGGAGGCAGATGTGATTCTTGCAGAGCCGGTGGGCAGTTGTGCCGACCTTACCGCAACGATTATACGTCCGATGAAGAAATACCTTGATACGGAGGTTCTTGTATCGCCTCTTACAGTTCTTTCAGATCCTATGCGACTGAGGTCTATCATCTATGGCGGTGACGGAGGCCTTCACGAGGATGCAGCCTATATCTATCGTAAACAGTTGGAGGAGAGTGAGATAATCCTCATAACAAAGACCGACCTGTTGAGCGATTCTGAACTTGAGAAACTGAAAAAGGATACACAGACCTGTTTTCCGCATACCGCTGTTATGTCGGTAAGCACGCAGAACGGTATCGGCGTTGTGGAGTGGTTGGAAGAGGTAGGTCATAGACTGGGTAGCGGAAAGACTATCCTCGACATCAACTACGACAAATATGCTCATGGAGAGGCTGTGTTGGGATGGCTTAATGGTACGGTGGCTGTTAGCAGTAAAACTCCTGCTTATTGGGACACGTTGCTTAAGGACATCATGAACGGTATTGCAAAGGTTGTGAAGAATGAGAAACTGCGCGTTGGTCATGTCAAGGTTATTGCTGAGAATGGCGCACAGTATGCCGTTGGTAATATCACGGGTGATGTTTCTACTTTGCAGTTGCGCGGTACTGCCGGTACAAGCGAGAATCTGAAACTTATCGTCAATGCCCGTGTAGAGACAAGTCCTGAGCATCTTAATGATATTGTGAAGGATGTCATCGCCACCGCTATAGGCGATAAATACGACAACGAGATCCTTGCCTGGAGATTCCTTCAGCCGGGAAGACCAAATCCGACGCACAGGATTGTGTAGGAAACAGTTGCTCCCCCAACCATTTCCCGCTTGACGGGAAGAGTTGGGGGAGTTTCTTTTAAGTTTGTTTGTATGTTTATGGGGATGTGTTACTTCAGTACGAATACGGCGAATGTCTTTGCCGGAACTTCTGTGTCGAGTATAGAGCCGGCAACCTCAATGTCCTTCTCGACAGGCAGGATAGCGTCAGGTCTCTGGATGGAGTTCTCTTCTATCGGGTTGTCGGAGTGTAGGGTTATGACCTTACCGCTTGTTAGAGCCTTGACACCCTTGAGGTTAAGTCTGATGCTCTGAGCCTTGTTGCTGATGTTTGCAACCTTGACGTATATCTCGCCTGTTGGCTTGTTGATGACGGCTGAGGCTGACAGACCGTTCTGGTCGCTGTCGCCTGCAACAGCCTTATTGTTCATAGTGAGCGGGAGAACGTTGGTGCCTTTGTAGTGGGCGTAGAGGTATTGTACCCAGTATGAGCAGGTCTTGAAAGAGTTGAGATTGTCGTACCAGATAGCATCAGGGCGCCATTGCCAGCCCTCCACGTGGGCAAAGAGAGGGGCGTAGGTAGCCATGTGAACGACATCCGCATTACGCTCATATCCGGTCATGAAGGCTGCTTCGAGAAGGGCAGCGTTGAAGTGGTTCCATTTCTTTCCCTTGCCGTGACAGGCATACTCTCCTGCAAATACTTTTGGAGCGCCTTTTGAACGGTCGTATTTGTCGTAGCGGTGGCGGTTGACAGAGTCGGTGAACCATTGCTCGTTACGATAGAAATGCTCGTCGTAAAGGTCTGCCTTCAGTTCCTTCATCTTAGGCTGGAGCATATCAAATTTGCTACCCTCAGAGTCGGGACCAGTTGTTCCTATGTATTTGATTTCCGGGTGCTTCGCCTTGAGAACGTCGAGGAATTTCTTCAGACGTGAGGTGAAGGCAGGGTTGTCCTTATAATCCCATTGCTCATTTCCGATGGCGAGGAATTTGAGGTTGAAGGGCTCTGGATGCCCCATATCCGCACGTACCTTGCCCCAAGTGGTGCTTGCATCGCCGTTGGCGAACTCAATCAGGTCGAGAGCATCCTGAATATAAGGACCGAGATCGTCGAGAGCAACATACTGGTCGGTCTTCTCTGGATTCTGATACTGGCAAGCCATACCGCAGTTGAGGACAGGGAGGGCATCACATCCGAAGTCCTCGCA
>JBGUGY010000008.1:0-4797 GCA_045111775.1 Bacteroidaceae bacterium
TGAAGGACTTCAGTCATCAACTCGGATTCTCGTTCAACTACGGCGAACTGAACAAGGAACAGGCCGACGAGGTAATCAAAAAGGCGGTAAACAAACAGTTCTCGCCAGAATTCATCAACCGAATAGACAAGATTATCCAGTTCCAGCAACTCGACGAGGCGGCAATTCTGAAGATTGTAGACCTTGAGTTGTCTAAGCTCCACAAGCGCATCTTCGACATGAAGTATGCCCTGCGCGTGTCGGATGCAGCAAAGAAGTTCATAGCAAAGAAAGGCTACGACGTTCAGTTCGGAGCGCGTCCGTTGCGTCGCGCCATCGAAAACTACATCGAGGACGACATTGCAGACCTGCTTGTAAACAACAATCTGCCTGAATGGTCTGTTAACTCTGCCGACTACAAAGAAGGCGATGAACGACTGACCATCAAAGTTGAAAATGAAAAAAGCAAAGATGAATAAGAAATATCTGTGTTACAAACAAAATTCAGATTGATTTATATCAATAAATACAAAATATCATGCTAAAAAACATTGTTTTGTTTGCATAAAAAGTACAGATACTTTATCTTTGCACCGACAAAAAGAGATAAAAGGTAAAGATTGTATACAAAAAAAGGATAATATTACTGGTGTTACAAAGGTTAAAGATTGTAAGGATAATAAAAAAGGAAAGTTAAGTTTTAATTGAAGAGGTTAAAGATTGAACAGAAAAGATTCAAAGGGTAACAGAGAATAAAGATTGAATGAATAATTTTCGAGAAAGAACAAATTACTTGAGTAATGAGAAAAAGAGTCACTTGTCGTAAGTGGCTCTTTTTTCGTTATTTGTTTGGTGATAATTGCGCTTTTTGCTATATTTGCACGAATTTTTTATACGAGCATGAGATTCAGAATCGCAAAATATATTTTCACCGTTATACTTTGTCTGCTTTCATTCCTGTCGCTTAGTGCACAAAAAAGAACGAAAAACAAACTAACTGCTCCTATTCCGAGCAGCAATTATAGCGGAATAGACGTTTCGCATCACAACGGCAAAATAGATTGGAACAAAGTAAAGAAAAACCGCTGGATAAAATTCGTTTACATAAAGGCAACCGAGGGCGCAGACTTCGTAGACCCTGAATACAACCGCAACCTGAAAGGCGCGCGCAAGGCTGGTTTCAAGGTAGGAAGCTACCACTATTTTCACATGACATCATCGCCTGAATGGCAGTTCAAGAACTTCATAAAACACGCTCCGAAGAAAAAGCAAGACCTTGTGCCGATGGTCGATTTTGAGACGTGCGACGGCTACAGCATAAAGCGCACGCGCAAGGCTCTGAAGAAATTCGTGTCTCTGCTCGAGAAGTATTACGGCAAAAAACCTATTATATATAGCACGATGTCTCACTACAACGACATCCTCGCTCCCGAATTCAACAGATATCACCTATATATAGGCAGATATAGCGATTGTCCGCCTGTGATTAGAGGAAAGGGCACGTACACGATTTGGCAGTACAGCGAAACAGGCAGAGTGAAGGGAATAAAGCGGTACGTAGACCTTGCCAGATTTCATGACAAACACAATCTGAAGGAACTTTATCTGCGCTAAAACAAGGAATCTCCCAATAAAAAAACTTAATGGCACAATATTTTCTTTAAAAAGATTACATTTTTTTTAATTTATTTGTATATTTGCACCGAATAGTAAAAGTTGAGTTTTAAAAAAACTTTAATCTTGAGCAAAAATGAAATTTAAAGTAATAGCATTACTTCTTGCAGGCCTTTTTTCTTGCACTTCTGTGTCGTTAGCACAGTCGGACGACAAGGTCTACCAGATTGTAGACATTCCAGCTACATTTCCGGGAGGGACTGAAAGTTGTATGAAATATATAGCATCACACCTTGAATACCCTCAGAAAGCATTGGAGAAAGGAGTTCAGGGTAAAGTAACCGTTGGTTTCACGGTTGAGATTGACGGTTCAATTACAGATATTGGCGTTGTAAAATCGGTAGATCCGGATCTTGACGCGGAGGCTATGCGTATCTTCTCAAAAATGCCAAACTGGCAGCCGGGCGAGTTGAACGGACAAAAAGTCAGATGTGAATGTTATTTCCCGGTAATTTTTAAGTTAAGATAATACAAAATGTTAGCATAACATAAAAGGCGGAATCTTTATTTGATTCCGCCTTTTGTTTTTTATTATTGCTTATTCTGCTGTTTCGTCAGCTTTCTGAGAATGTCTCGGTTAAGAATAAGAATCTTACGGTTTGTTCTGACAATCTCCGACCTTACCTTGTCGAGAACTTCGGTATGGAAAGCATCGAGATTGACGTATTCGAAGAATGTCTTCACAAAGTTGAACACCATCGGCTTGGCTTCGGTATTTACAATAACCTTTAGGCCGCCGCTAATCATCTCAACCTCAACATCGGCATCGCTCATCACGGGATCTCCGTCGTAATGGATAACGCCGGGCTTGCTGCGATGGATAGTCAACTTCTTGCATCTGAACGATTTGATGCAGCTGTTCTTCTCTATAGTCTTTGTGAAAAGCTGAAGAGCAATAGCCGTTGCCTCCAGCATATTGAATGGCTCCATTACCGTAACATCCATAAGTCCGTCGCTCATAGATGCATTTGGGTCGATGTAAGCATTATTTCCGTATTGAGAAGCGTTGGCGCAGGCAATCAAAAAAGCCTTGTACTTGTGTGTTCCTGCCTCGTCTTCAATCTCGTAAGTCTCGGGCTTGTATCTTACACCCTCGCGAAGCGTGTTCTCGAGATAAGTAAGCGGTCCTCGCTTTCCTGCCTGAGCAAACTTTGCGCTGATAAAGGCATCGAAGCCAACTCCGCATGTGCAGAAGAACGGCAGTCCGTTTATCTTGCCATAATCAACACTTTCAACCACACCTTTATTTATGATGTCGATGGCTTTCTTTGCCTCCATCGAGATCTGCAAGTGTCTTGCCAGTCCGTTTCCCGAACCGCACGGAATAATGCCGAGTGCCGTATTGGTGTGCGTAAGCGAGCGTGCAACCTCGTTTACCGTTCCGTCTCCGCCAATGGCAACGACAATGTCAATGCCGTCTTTAGCCGCCTGTTCTGCCAACAGAGCGGCATGTCCTGCGTATTCAGTCTTCTTAATCTCGTATGTGTACTTGTTCTTGTCGAGTGATGACTCAATCTGTTTCAGGATTGCTTCCTTGCCTTTTGTTCCGGATATAGGATTGACAATAAAGACTACCTTTTTTATAATCATATATGAGTTGATATCTTTTTGAGGTGACAAAATTATAACAAAATAAGTGAATAGACGAAAAAAGGGGCTGACTTTTAGTCGCTATTGTATTTTTTTCTACATTTTTATTCGACAAGTCAGATTTCTTACTATCTTTGCACAGTTTTTTGTGTTCGTAAAAATGTACACAGCGGAAAAACAACGGGTTTGTCCCGACAGAAAATTGATTTATGGGTTTATTACAAGAAAAATTAAGTAAATATACCGAGCCTCAAAAATATAAGGATTTAGGTATATATCCATACTTCCGCGAAATTGATAGTCCACAGGACACGGAAGTTAACATGGACGGTCATAAGGTTCTTATGTTTGGTTCAAACTCATACATGGGCTTGACATACGACCAGAGAATTATCAACGCTTCAATCGAAGCTACAAAGAAGTACGGAACAGGTTGCGCCGGTTCAAGATTCCTGAACGGAACACTTGACATCCACGTTTCTCTTGAGAAAGAGTTTGCAGAGTTCCTTCACAAGGACGAGGCAATGGTATTCTCAACAGGCTTTTCAGTCAACGCTGGTGTCATTTCTGCCATCGGTAGAGACCGCCACGCTACTTTAATCTGTGATGACCGCGACCACGCTTCTATCGTTGACGGTTGTTCAAACTCGTTTGCCAAGACACTCAAGTACAAGCACAACGACATGGATGCTCTTGAGAGATTGCTTGCAAACCTGCCAGAAGACCAGATTAAACTCATCATCGTTGATGGTGTATTCTCTATGGAAGGCGACCTTGCTCCGCTCGACAAGATTGTTGAGTTGAAGAAGAAGTACAATGCCAGTCTGATGGTTGACGAGGCTCACGGCTTCGGTGTATTCGGTAAGCAAGGTAGAGGTGTTTGCGACCACTTTGGTGTTACCGACGATGTTGATATCATCATGGGTACATTCTCTAAGTCGCTTGCTTCAATCGGCGGTTTCTGTGCTGCGGACAAGTACACAATGAACTATCTGCGTCACACAACCCGTACATACATCTTTACTGCAAGTGCAACTCCGGGTGCTACAGCAGCAGCTCGCGAGGCTCTTCACATTATCCAGAACGAGCCTGAGCGTCAGCAGCACTTGTGGGATGTTACTAACTACGCTTTGAAGCGTTTCCGCGAGGAGGGCTTCGAGATTGGCGAGACTGAGTCTCCTATCATCCCATTGTATGTTCGCGACCCTATAAAGACTTTCGAGGTAACAAAGATGGCTTTCGAAGAAGGTGTGTTCATCAACCCTGTTGTTCCGCCAGCATGTGCTCCTCAGGATACTTTGGTTCGCTTTGCACTTATGGCAACTCACACAAAAGAGCAGGTTGACCTTGGCGTTGACCGCCTGAAGAAGTGCTTCAAGGCACTTGAGATTATTAAGTAAAAAAGAATTTTCTTGATATAAAAAAGAGGGTGTGTCAAAATAGGCACATCCTCTTTTTATCGCAAAACCCCGACTTTCTCAAGCCAGGGCTTCGTTATGTCGTAAAGTTTTCGTATCTTTACAACATGCAATATAAAACGCAACAAAGATACCA
>JBGUGY010000009.1:0-14763 GCA_045111775.1 Bacteroidaceae bacterium
GAAGCACGAGGTTGAGTGAGTCGCTCTTGCTCTTAACCTCAACAAGATGGCGGATGTACTGGTTAGATTCGTTAATCTGGTCAACCAGCTTTGCGATGTTCACGTTGTTAGAGTTTGCGTTGACAAGCGACTTGTCGAGCGAGTTCTGAAGGTTTGTGTTAGTCTCCTTCTGTGCCTTGAGTGCTCTCTGTAGGCTCTCGTTAGCCTTCTGTGCAGCCTCGAGCTGTGCTGTTAGCGAAGCCAGCTTCTCGCGAGCGTCCTGATAGTTAGTCTGTACTTGTTTGAATTCAACTTGGCAGTCGAGCAAATCTTTCTTGCTTACGCAGCTGCTCAGAGCCACGAGGGCAAATAGCGATAATACTATAGATTTTTTCATTTTTCCTCTAAATTTTAGTTTGTTTGCGGCGGCAAAGATAGTTTAGTTTTGTACAGAAACCAAATAAATTTCCCTATTTTAAGCGGAAATACCCTATAAAGATGTGACGGCAATAAGAAAATAAGGGCAATTTACATCCGTTTTTGTGAAAAAACAATCAGATTTTGCCATCGGGCAGATGTTCACATTATAAAGTGGCTCTTCTTTACGAAAAATATTTTTATATTTGTGCCGAACAATAGCCTTTTAATCAGATGAAACGAATTTATATAATACTAATATCGATTTTGGCATTATTTACTTCGTCACCTGTAAAGTCTACTAATGTGTGGAACGGTAGAATGGCACTTAGTTGGACTGAGAAAATAATGCTGTTCAGCGGAGCTTTCAAGAACCTTACGTTTGGCGATGTCATAAGCGTTAAGGTGTGCGATGTTGCTCCGCAGGAGAAAAATCCGCAGCTTGTACTAAAGGCAGCAACAACAAACTGGCCCATGCTCGTGTCGTTCTATCTCAACAAAGAGATGATAAACGACAGGGTAGAGATTGTCGTAACTTCCGACATCATCTCGGCAATGCGCCAGTACGGATTGGTGCTTCAGGGATGCGAGTGCACGGTAACGTCAATCGACACATATTCATCTGAATACAGCAACAGGCAGGAGTGCGCCGATGCCATCTGGTTTGGAAAGGCTCGTCTGGCATCGTGGCACGACTTTGTTCATGTTCCGTGCTTCCTGTTCAATCTCTCCGATGCGCGTCCGGGCGACATCATGCGAATATCCTATCAGCTCACCGGAAAGCACAACGAGATTGGCTTGTTGCGTACTTACTACATCGGTAGCGACTGGGATTGGTACGGTTTTCAGGAAGAACCTATCAAACTACAGAAGTCTGGACATATCGATTTCCCGGTAAACTCGTCAATCTATAACAGACTGATTGGCAAGGACGGCGAAAACGGACTGATTATAAGCGGCGTGGACCTGATTATAACATCGGTTCACATGCTCGACAAGAAAGGCGCTCCGCTAAAGCGCAAGGTGCGCAAGGACGGCGGAACGGTAATGTATGATGATTAAAAAAAGAAACTATAACTGTTGATATGAATTTTAGAAAGACGGCAGCGGCGATTATGCTTGCTGCAAACACAATGGTTTTTGCACAAAACGTGCAGAAGGGTGATTATGGATATTTGTACTGCCACATGGCTGGCAATGGTGAATGGACGGCTTATGCCATCTCGCGCGACGGACTTAACTATACCGATTTGCTCGACGGCAAGGCGGTTATGGACCCCGAGGTAACAAGCAAGATTGAAGGCGGTGCACGCGATGCCTACATCTGCCGCAGGAGCGATGGCGCAAAGGGTTATCTGATGGTTACGACCGATATGTGCAACCGTAAGTCGAAAACGTGGTACAACTACGGAATAAACTTGCTGAAAAGCGACGACCTGATAAACTGGACAAGCACGACGTTCGACTTCCGCAAGGGCAACGAGATTTTCTGCGACCCCGAAAGTCCTGACATCATCGACGACTGGAGCAAGATAAACCGCGTGTGGGCTCCTCAGATTTTCTGGGACCCAAGCTATGTGTGGAAGAACGGCGACAAGGGCGGATATCTTATCTATTACTCAATCTGGAGCTTTAACGAGAACGACAAGTACGACCGTATGGTCTACTCGTATGCCGACAAGACGTTCACAAAGATAACAAAGCCTCGTGTTCTCTTCGACTGGGGATATGCCACAATCGATGCCGACATCAACTATCTTGAGAGCGACGGAATGTATCACATGCTCATAAAGAAGGAAGGCGGACAGCCCGGCATCTTCCAGACAAAGTCTAAATCGCTTACTGGTCCGTGGCCAGAGCCCGACGCGCGCGATTTCGTAAACTTCGAGGGAAAGAAGAAGTGCGAGGGCGCGAGTGCGTTCCAAATCGTAGGCGAGGAGGGATGGCGCGTAGCCTACATTCAGTATAGCGACCGCCCAAAGCATTATCGCATATGCAAGGCAGACAAATACCTTACAAACTTCAGCGACCCTCAGGATATAAAGGGGGTGGCTCATCCGCAGCATGGCTCGTTCATGCGACTTACCAAAAAAGAGTATAAGAAACTTGAAAAATGGGGAACTCAGAAAAAATAACGTGCAAGCTCGCCGTTGCCGTTCTGCTGCTTTTTGCAAGCTTGGCGGCAATGGCTCAGCCTGCCCAGAATGCCTATAAGCTTGATTGGATGCTCTCGCAGTTTTATCCCGTAAATGTCGATAAAATCAGCGAGGTGAGATTTGTTGTTGGCGGAAAGACTGAACGCACGGTTTCTGCCAAGAACGAAATCAGAAATCTAAAACTGACTGATTGCAAGAAAGATAAATTCGATGTAGAGGTCTGCTACGACGGCGGCATGATTGTTGTTGGGGTAGAGCCGTTCAAGAACGAGCAGAATGTGCGAAACGTGAGCGTCTGCATCAGCGAGGCTCTTCGCAACAAGATGCAACGTGTTGGCAAGAGCCTGACCGACAGCATCTACCGCTTCGTCCTGCCGCTGAAATACGAGGTTACGGAAATATCAGACACCTGCGAGATTTTTACGAAAGACTTGCAGGAATGTTATGCCGTGGCAAATTCGGCGATTGGCGAATATCCGTACTATTCGCTTGCGGCAAACATGATAATTGTCAGATGGTTCGAGGATTTTCTCTACTACGGCGGAAATCCAACAGAGAAGGAACTGGCAATGTTCCGCAAGTCGGTTGATAACGTGATAGGCTGCTGCAACGCCCTCAACATTCCGCAAAGGGCTGTGTATTATGCCGACATAAGCGTTCCTATTGCAGCCGATGATGACGACGGCTTCGTGAAAGCCAAGAACAAGCTGCAAGTCTACGAGTTTGCCAAGGACTTGCGAATAATAGGCGCGGCAACGACTTATGCCAACAATATCCTCGAAAAGGATTTCCTAAGTAATGAGGAGAAGGACGATGCCGTATTCTTTACGGTAAAGGCTTGCCAGCATCTTATTAACCGCCGTCGCTATCTCGAAGCTCGAAACCTGATAGACAATGCCATCGAGCGCGTTCCGAGCAAGACGGAAGGACTGGTTAAGTATCGCAACAAGGTAAACGAAAAACTGAAGAATGCGGTAATGGCGAGCGAGCAGAAAGCCGACAGCCTTGAGAAAATCTTCCAGACTGAAATAATCGAGGCTTGCTCGCAGATAGGCAGCGAATATGTGCGCAACCGACAGCAGCAATATGCCTATCAGTATATTGCGCAGGCTTATTGGTGCAACGGCGCAGGAATTCTTGAATACGAAAAAGCCTATATCGACTGGCTTGTAAACAACAGGTCGGTAATGGCTCTACCGTTCTTGAGCGAGAGGTATGAGGAAATTGGCTATCGCTCAAGTTTCTCAAACCAGAAAGAAAAAGAATTCTACCTTTTTTTGTTGCGCAGTCTTGCCCATTGCCAGATGGATCATCTCCATTTCAAGGATGCTAAGAAAACGCTTGGCAGACTTCTTAATCTCTTGCCCGACGATAAGGAAGTCATTGCCGACCTGCAATATGTTGAGCTGAATTTGCAGAAGAATAAATAGTTCTTCTGCTACTTCAGCGCGATGTTGTAATTGTAGTATTTGCGGTTGCCCGTGATATCCTCGATAACCTTTATAAAAGGTGGAAACTTAACATCCTCGTGGCGCGCTATTCCCTTGGTTTCGAGAATCATAAGATTACCTACAGGCTTAAGATATGTGTCAAGTTCGAAGAACTGACCTTTCCAAATGAAACTCTTTCTGTTCTTGTGAATAGGGCGGCGGTAAGGGTCGGCCTGCTGAAGCAGAGACTCGTAAAGCGTGTCTTCAACCTGACGCTCGATAACGATTTCCTCGGTTGGCGAAACGGTCTTCTTCGTTGTGTGTACGTTTATTGAGTTTCCGTTCCAAGTGCGGCGGCGCAGACGAATCTCGCATCCCGGGTCGGCAACCAGATAAAGTTGGGTGATGTCGCTCTCGATATAACTTGGAATCTCGTCGGTAAGCTGTACGATATATTTGCGCTCCTCCTCAATGCTCTGAGGCAACTCCAGAACGTTGCTTATCTCCTTAATCACGCGGTTCAGCTTGCGGTCGAAGTCCTCGCCGTTGTTAATCACGCGCAAGTGCGGATGGCCGCTCCATGCGTTTATCACCTTCTTGTCGAGGTCGCGCGCAATCTGCAAGCCCGCTTCGTCAGCCTTCTCGTATCGCTGGGCGTTGTTGGCTGTCGTGTAGAACTGCTCGGCTCCGTCGGCAGCCGAAACAAGATGAAGAACGGCGTCGTAGCGGTTTTTCAGCTCCTCGGTCGATGTGCCTACGGCAGATGTTATCTCGTTCCAAGTCTCGTGAGTCATGTATGCCGAAATGTCCATCGCGCCGCGGTCGCAAACCACCACGCAAGGCTCCGTGCAAGTCTGCGCCATCTTCATGAACTTGTCTTCAAGGTCAATCTGTATCTCAAGAGTCGCCTTCTCACCTTCGTAGAAAAAATCTTTGTTCTTCGTAAGGTAGTTCATTCCAGCCTGCGTAAACATCGTGGGCACTTCGGGAATGGTGAACACCTTGTAGCCGAGGCTCGAGAAGTGCTCAATCACTTTGACTAATGCTGAGGTCTTTCCTGCGCAAGGTCCTCCAGTAAGTACGATTTTCTTAATGTTGTTCATTTTTTCGTTTGTTAGGACTGACATTATTCTGTTGTCGGTGGCAAATATAAAACATATTTATTGCTTTTGCAAACTCCGTTTTGCAATTTGTGCTCAAAATGTAAAGTGAAGAAAGCAAAAGGCGCATTTTTAGCAAAAAAAATAGATGTAAAACATAATTTTATTATATTTTTAAACGTTAAAAGCATTGTAAAAAATAAAGATTTTGTATTTTTGCTATCGATAAAACTGAGATACAGATGAAAGCATTCTTCTATATAGGTATGTTTCTTGCAATAGTTGTTCTGATTGCATCATGCAGTACCACACATTATTGCAATTGTGGATAGTTCTGTCACGGATGGGGGAATCTTGCAGCATTGTAAGTCTTCTCTTAGGAAATTTAGGAAAAAACTTTTTTATATCAATTATAAAACAAAAAATTAAATAACATGGTAAATGTAGCTATTAACGGTTTCGGCCGTATTGGTCGTCTGGCTTTCCGTCAGATGTTTGAGGCAGAAGGTTATGAGGTTGTTGCTATCAACGACTTGACAAGCCCTAAGATGTTGGCTCACCTTTTGAAGTATGATACTGCTCAGGGTGGTTTCGCTGGCAAGTTCGGTGAGGGTAAGCACACTGTAGAGGCAACAGAGAATTCTATCATCGTTGATGGTAAGGAGATCAAGATCTCTGCTGAGAAGGACGCTGCTAACTGTCCATGGGCTGCTAATAAGGTAGACGTTGTTCTTGAGTGTACTGGTTTCTACACTTCTAAGGAGAAGGCTTCTGCTCACCTCGCTGCAGGTGCAAAGAAGGTAGTTATCTCAGCTCCTGCTGGTAACGATCTTCCTACTGTCGTTTTCAATACTAACCACAAGACTTTGACTGCTGCTGACAAGGTTATCTCAGCTGCTTCTTGTACTACAAACTGCTTGGCTCCTATGGCTGACGCTTTGAACAAGTACGCTGCTATCCAGAGCGGTATCATGTCTACTATCCACGCTTATACTGGCGACCAGATGCCACTTGATGGTCCTCAGCGTAAGGGCGATCTTCGTCGTTCTCGTGCTGCTGCTTGCAACATCGTTCCTAACTCAACTGGTGCTGCTAAGGCTATCGGTCTTGTAATCCCTGAGTTGAACGGTAAGCTTATCGGTTCTGCACAGCGCGTTCCAACTCCAACTGGTTCTACTACTATCCTTGTAGCTGTTGTTAAGGGTAAGGACGTAACTGTTGAGGGTATCAACGCTGCAATGAAGGCTGCTTCTAACGAGTCTTTCGGTTACACTGAGGATCAGATCGTTTCTTCTGATATCATCGGTATGAAGTTCGGTTCACTTTTCGACGCAACTCAGACTATGGTATCTAAGATCGACGACGAGACATTCCAGGTACAGGTTGTTTCTTGGTACGACAACGAGAACTCTTATACTTCTCAGATGGTTCGTACTATCAAGTACTTCGCAGAACTTGGCTAATTTCGAATCTTTTGATTCTATATACAACTGCTCTTTCCTTCGGGAAGGGGCAGTTTTTTTATTCCCTCTGAGCATCTCTTGCATTTTTTTGCGCTTCGTCTGGCGAGGCTTATTCCGAAAAATAAGGTTTCTTGATTAAAAGAAATCTTATTTGTTTGCAAGGGCGCTAAAAAAAAATTATTTTTGCGCTATGGATATGATTACTATTCTTGGACCTACCGCATCGGGAAAAACAGCCTTGGCTGCCAAACTTGCTGCCGAACTCGACGCTGAGATTATCAGCGCCGACAGCCGTCAGATATACCGTTGCATGGATATCGGTACGGGTAAGGACCTTGCCGACTATGTTGTTGACGGCAAGCAGATTCCTTATCATCTTATTGATATCGTGCCTGCCGGATACAAGTATAACGTTTTTGAGTATCAGCGCGATTTCCTGAAAGCATACGAGGAAATAACCTCGCGCGGCGTTATGCCTGTGCTCTGCGGCGGAACGGGAATGTATCTCGAATCGGTGTTGAGAGGCTATCGGCTGATTCCTGTTCCTGAAAACCCGGAGCTGCGAAACGCTCTGGCTGGCGAGTCGATAGAAAGTCTGACGGAACGACTGAAGCAGTACAAGACTCTTCATAACACAACCGATGTGGATTCGGTAAAACGTGCAATCCGTGCCATCGAGATTGAGGAATACTACAAGCAATGCCCGGTTGAGGAACGTGATTTTCCGCAGATAAAGTCGTTGGTAATCGGCGTTGATATTGACCGCGAGCTGCGTAGGGAGAAGATTACGAAAAGACTTCATGCGCGTCTCGACGAGGGTATGGTTGATGAGGTGAAACGCTTGCTCGACAGCGGCATAAAGCCCGAAGACTTGATTTACTACGGATTGGAATACAAGTTCCTGACGCAGTATGTGGTGGGCGAGTTGAAGTACGACGAGATGGTGCGCCTGCTCGAAACGGCAATCCATCAGTTTGCAAAAAGACAGATGACGTGGTTCCGCGGAATGGAGCGTCGTGGCATTCATATTGAATGGTTGCGCGCCGAGTGGCCGATGGAGCAGAAAATCAACTTTATAAAAGAAAGGCTATGGGGGTAGAGTTGGACAGATGGGGCGTTATTTACTGTCCCCGAAAGAAACTCATCGGCAGACAGAGCCGATGGGATGACATACGCTCGTATCTGGAAGAGCGTAACGTGCATTTTGACTATGTTCATTCCGAATCTTACGGCTCGGTTGAACGCCTGTCTGCCATGCTCGTAAACAATGGCTATCGCATTATCGTCGTTATTGGCGGCGACAGCGCACTTAACGATGCCATAAACGGAATAATGAAATGTCCGTCTGAATTGCGTTCGAACATCAGACTGGCGGTTATCCCTAATGGTGTCGGAAACGATTTTGCATCGTTCTGGGGATACGACTACGACGACTTTGAGATGGCGGTAGATGCCATTCTGTGCGGTAGGGTGCGCAAGGTCGATGTGGGGGTGTTCCAATGCAAGCAGCCCGATGGCACGAAGATTAAACGCTTCTTTCTCGATAGCGTTAATTTTGGCTTGGGTGCGGATGTCGTGCGCATTACTAACGAGGCAAAGAAACAGCAGAAGCTAACCGGAATCTACTATATAATTTATTGGATTCACTTGGTGCGACTGATATTCTACCGCGAAGTACTGAAGCTTGATATTGATATAAACGAAGACCGCTATCGTTCTGGAATCATATCGGTATGTGTGGGAAATGCTCACGGATACGGACAGACCCGGAGTGCCGTTCCTTATAACGGAATGCTCGACGTGTCGCTGCTCTTCAATCCGTCGCTGTTGCAGTTTCCTAACTTGCTGTTCCAGCTCTTTATCGGTCGTTTTCTGAATAACAAGAAAGTAAAGGCTTACCGAACACGAAGAGTAAAGGCACAGATTCTGAAAACAACGCGTGCAAGCATCGACGGACTGCTCGAGAAAGTTCCGGCTGGCTCGTATGTTGATGTAAGCGTAAAGCACGACGAGATAAGTTTCGTAATTCCGTAATTTGCTGAAAAATGCACGTTTGGGCAAAACTCATTTGTGTAATTGACAGGTGGACTATTGATTGCAGGGGATTGCGTTGATTGTCTGCTGTTTGTATTGTACGCGGACGTCTAAAAAACGCGTTCGCTCACAGTTTCGAGTCACGGTTTGGATTTTGAATTGCGCATTGTCAATTCAACTTGCTCATTACCTTTTCATCATATACGTTACATATACGTTACATATACGTTGCATATACCTTGCATATATCTTGGATGTATCTTGGATGTATCTTGGATGTACCTTGGATGTACCTTGGATGTACCTTGGACGTACCTTGGATGTACCTTGGACGTACCTTGCCACTATTTAGTATTTCCAAAAAGGATATTTACGCCAATAATTGTTCGTTATATATCCAGAACTATCAATTTTGAATTGTGCATTGTCAATTGTCAACTGTCAATTGTCAACTTTAGTATTTAGTATTTCCGAATAGGGCGTAAAAGAAAAAAGCAGAACTCAGAAGTCCTGCTTTTTATGTGTATATGAATCTTTGTTGATTATCCTATCTTTGAAATCTTCTTCAAACGCTCCTCGTCGAGAATCTTAATCTTTCTTCCGTCGATAGAGATTAGCTTTTCCGAAGCGAAGTTAGACAGCGTTCTGATGGCATTCGATGTAGTCATGTTCGAAAGGTTAGCCAAGTCTTCGCGTGAGAGGTAGATGCTAAGTGTAGCCTCGTCCTCTTCAAGACCGTAGCTGTCTTTAAGGAAAATGAGCGATTCTGCAAGTCGTCCGCGGATATGCTTTTGGGTAAGATTTACTGTTCTTTCATCAGCAATGCCAAGGTCTTTTGAAAGTTGCTTGATGAAGAACATTGCAAGTTCGTTGTTCTCATTAACCAACTGTGTGATTGTGTCCATTGGTATTGTGCAGATTGTTGAAGGCTCGAAAGCGGCTGCAGCAGTTACGAAGTTTCCGCCGCCAAAGTATGCGCGGTATGCAAAGTACTCAACAGGCTTGAGCACACGGATAATCTGGCTTCGACCGCCAACGCCATCTCTGAAAATCTTTACCTTGCCCGACAAGAGCGCCATAAGGTGTGAAGGAGTTTCACCCTCAAAGTAAATCATTTCATTCTTTTTGTAATGCTGAATGGTAAACTGCTTAGAGAGGAGATTTCTCTGCTCCTCGTTTAGTGGCTGCCATAGCTCGCTTATGCAACCTACTATCTCAGCTTCTGATAACTCTTTTTTACCCATATAAAAGTATACGACTGCTTATAAATCGTGTTATTGAGCACAAAAATAGTAATAAAAAATTAAATAGAAAAAACTTTTTAGTTAAAAATGACATAATCGGCTTTTTTCTGCAAAAATCTTGACCAAATTTGCTGTTCAGTGCGAGTATGACGGCGTTTTGCTTTGTCGGAATATTTTTACATAATATTTTGTTTCCTTGGTGCGATTTACTGATTTTTTGAACAGAATCTGTAAAATTGTCATTCCCGACGGCAAAGTGCAGAGTGCAAGCAACATGGGCATGCAAATAGTGTGAAAAAGTGTTACATGCGTGATTTTAAATTTGTTATGGAAAACAAAAAAATCGTGATTTTATTTTTTTGTTTGGGCAATAATTGCTATATTTGGGGTGCAGTAACTTTATGCTGCATAATAAAGGATAAATAATATATTCACCTTGTTAAAAATATTCTATGAGTTATTTGCGATTTGACAAGACTCTGATGACTAATTTAGAGGAGACTCTTCCTCGTGAGGTGCTGAGAACTAACCGTTCGGGTGCCTATCACAGTACAACTATTGTAGATTGTAATACTCGAAAGTATCACGGTTTGCTTGTTGTGCCTGTTCCCGAATTTGATGATGAGAGGGTAGTGTTGCTGTCTTCGCTCGACGAGACGGTGATTCAACATGGCGCGGAGTTCAATCTTGGGCTTCATAAGTATCAGGGTAACAATTTCAGTCCTGCCGGACACAAGTACATTCGCGACTACGATTGCGATATCGTTCCAACCACTACATACCGCGTTGGAGGCGTAATCCTGAAGAAAGAGAAGGTCTTCGTTCATCACGAAAACCGAATCCTTATCCGTTACACTTTGCTTGATGCACACTCGGACACGATAATTCGTTTCCGTCCGTTCCTCGCGTTCAGAAGCGTGCGACAGTTTACGCACGAGAACGACAACGTGGACAAGAGCTATCAGGAGGTTGAGAACGGAATATCTACTTGTATGTATCCCGGAATGCCTACGCTCTTCATGCAGTTTAACAATAAATGCGAGTTCAAGTTCATGCCCGACTGGTATCGCGGCATTGAATATCCGAAGGAGCAGGAACGAGGGTACGACTCTAAGGAAGACCTCTATGTTCCTGGATATTTCGAACTGAAGATAAAGAAGGGCGAAAGTATCGTCTTTTCTGGAGGAACTACGGCTGCCGACACAAAGGGCTTGACGGAATTGTTCCAGCATGAGGTAAACAACCGAATTCCACGCGATAATTTTGAAAACTGCTTGATAAACGCGGCTCACCAGTTCCTTTCGGTAAGAGACGGTGAATCGTATATTCTTGCGGGCTATCCTTGGTTCTTGTGCCGCGCAAGAGATATGTTCGTGTCGCTGCCTGGCTTGACGCTCGCAAATAACGAGGTGGACAAGTTCGAGAGGGTGATGAGCACTGCTCTGAAGGGCATCGACGAGTTCTTGGAAGGCAAGGAACTGACTGTAAAAATTCAGGAGATGGACAAGCCTGACGTGCTTCTGTGGTTCTTCTGGACCGTTCAGCAATATGCCAAATTCGTATCAAAGGAGAAGGCGGTAGAACTTTATGGCGATACGCTCAATAAGGTAATCGATTTCATCATATCTGGCAGACATCCTAATCTGTTGGTTCACGACAATGCTCTTGTCTATTCTTACGGACGCGACCGTGCCATAAGCTGGATGAACTCTACTGTAAACGGTCGCCCGGTTGTTCCGCGTTCGGGCTATCTTGTTGAGTTCAACGCTTTGTGGTACAATGCTTTGTGCATGAGTTCGAAGATGGCAGAAGAAGCCGGAAACGCTGCAAGAGCGGCTGAATTCAACGGATTGGCAGAGAAGTGTGCCGAGAGTTTCAGGGAGGTGTTCCTGAACGACTACGGATATCTGCTCGACTATGTTGACGGTGCAATGTGCGACTGGAGCGTAAGGCCTAACATGATTTTTGCCGTTGCACTCGACAATTCTCCGCTGTCGTTTGAGCAGCGAAAGAGCGTTCTCGACATCTGTACAAAGGAACTGAACACGCCAAAGGGCTTGCGTTCGCTCAGTCCAAAGAGCGTGGGCTACAATCCTATGTACGTCGGTCCGCAGACACAGCGCGACTACGCATATCATCAGGGAACGGCGTGGCCTTGGCTCGGCGGCTTCTACATGGAGGCTTACCTGAAGGTGCGCAAGCGCAGCGGAATATCGTTTGTGGAGCGCACAATGATTGGCTACGAGAGCGAGATGACATCGCACTGCATCGGCTCAATTCCTGAGCTGTTCGACGGCAATCCGCCGTTCAGAGGCAGAGGAGCCATCTCTTTCGCAATGAACGTGGCCGAGATTCTTCGTGTTCAGAAAATTGTTGACAAATACAATAATTTATAATAAAAAGGAGGAGCCAATATGAAAGTTTTAATGTTTGGATGGGAGTTTCCTCCACACATTCTGGGCGGACTTGGTACTGCAAGTTACGGTCTAACCAAAGGATTAGCCCAGCAGAGTGATATGGATATCACCTTCTGTCTGCCTAAGCCTTGGGGAGATGAAGACCAGAGTTTTATGAAGATTATTGCAATGGATAAGGTGCCTGTTGTATGGCGCGAACCAGACCATAACTATCTTTGCGAACGATTGGGCAACATCATGCCGGCAGACACTTACTATGACCTGCGAAATCATATATATGCCGATTTCAACTATATGCAGACCAACGACTTAGGCTGCATAGAGTTTTCGGGACGCTATCCCGACAATCTTCAGGAAGAGATAAACAATTATTCGATAGTTGCAGGAGTCGTTGCACGCCAGCAGCAGTTCGACATCATTCATGCACACGACTGGCTTACCTATCCGGCAGGAATCCATGCCAAGCAGGTGAGCGGAAAGCCTCTGTGCATACACGTTCATGCAACCGATTTCGACCGCAGCCGCGGAAACGTAAATCCGACGGTTTACGCCATTGAGCGCAACGGTATGGACCATGCCGACTGCATTATGTGCGTGAGCGAGCTTACACGCCAGACCGTAATAACGAAGTACGGACAAGACCCAAAGAAGTGCTTCACGATGCACAATGCCGTTTATCCTCTGCCGCAGGAGATTCAGGACATCGTTCCGCAGAAGAAGGAAGGCGAGAAGGTCGTTACCTTCCTCGGCCGTATAACGATGCAGAAAGGTCCTGAATATTTCGTTGAGGCTGCAACGATGGTTATCAACCGAAGCCGGAACATTCGTTTCTGTATGGCTGGCAGCGGCGATATGATGAATGCAATGATTGACCTTGTGGCAAAGCGAGGCATTGCCGATCGCTTCCATTTCCCGGGATTCATGAAGGGAAAGCAGGTTTACGAGTGCCTTAAAGCCAGCGATGTGTACATCATGCCTTCGGTTTCCGAGCCTTTCGGAATATCGCCTCTCGAGGCTATGCAATGCGGTGTGCCAACCATCATCTCAAAGCAGAGCGGTTGTGCCGAGATTCTCGACAAGTGTATTAAGACAGACTATTGGGATATTCACGCAATGGCAGATGCCATCAACTCAATCTGTACCAACAACTCTCTTTACGAGTACCTGAAAGAGGAAGGAAAGAAAGAGGTTGACGAGATTACTTGGGAGAAGGTTGGCTTGCGCATCCGTAAGTTGTATGACGAGACTATTGAAAAGTGTAAATAACGAATTAAATCATAGAATATGAAAACTATATGCCTCTATTTTGAGATTCACCAGATTATTCATCTGAGACGCTATCGTTTCTTCGACATAGGTACCGACCATTACTATTACGACGACTACGAGAATGAGCGTACCATCACCGATATCGTAAACCGCTCGTACATTCCGGCTCTTACGGCAATGCTCGACATGATAAACAACAGTAACAAGTATTTCAAGGTTGCTTTCTCTATCTCGGGTGTGGCTATGGAGCAGCTCGAAGTGTACGCTCCGCAGGTTATCGAGCTTCTTCAGAAACTGGCAGAAACCGGTTGTGTTGAGTTCCTTGCCGAGCCATATTCGCACGGCTTGTCGTCTCTTGCCAACGGCGAATACTTCAAGGAAGAAGTTCTGCGCATGAGCAAGAAGATTGAGGCAGTGTTCGGACAGAAGCCGAGAGTGATACGCAACTCGAGCCTCATATACAGTAACGAGATTGGCAACATGGCTGCCGAGATGGGATTCGACGGAATTGTAACCGAAGGCGCAAAGCACATTCTTGGCTGGAAGAGTCCGCACTACCTTTACAAGAGCATCGAGAACCCAAATCTGAAGGTTCTGCTGCGCGACTACAAGCTGAGCGACGACATTGGTCTGCGCTTTAACGATTCGAGCTGGAGCGAATATCCGCTGTTTGCCGATACTTATATAAAGTGGATTGACGAGCTTCCTAAAGAAGAGCAGGTTATCTGCATCTTTATGGAACTTTGCGCGCTGGGCATCTATCAGCCGCTGTCATCAAACATCTTGGAGTTCTTCAAGGCATTGCCGGAGTTGGCCCGAAGCAAGTCGATAACCTTCTCAACTCCAACTGAAATCTGCACCAAGCTGAAGCCTGTCGATAGCATCGACGTGCCATATCCTATGTCGTGGGTAGACGAGGAGCGCGACATAAGCTGCTGGCTTGGTAACCAGATGCAGCGCGAGGCATTCAATAAGCTTTACAGCGTTGCCGACAGAGTTAGAATGTGCAGCGACAAGATGATAAAGTGCGACTTCGACTATTTGCAGGCATCGAACAACTTCCGTTTCATGACAACCAAGAGAACATCGGTTGGACTTAACAGAGGCATCTACGACTCACCATACGATGCGTTTACGAACTACATGAACATCATCGGCGACTTTATAAACCGAGTAAACCGTCTGTTCCCGGTTGATATGGACAACGAGGAACTTAACTCTCTGATAACCACCATTCACAACCAGAGCGAAGAA
>JBGUGY010000010.1:0-4004 GCA_045111775.1 Bacteroidaceae bacterium
ATCTGGTCGTAGAGGCTTACCTCAATCTCGCCGTCCTTCATGTCGGCAGGAACGCCGGCAGCAAGCACCTTGCGAGCCTCCTCGCCAGAGAGCTTAACCTTCCAGTTGCGCAGACCCTGAATAAAGATATCGTCAGCCTCCTGAAGAACGCGAACCTTCTCAGGAGTGATGTCGCCAAGGATACGCACAGCCAAGCCCGGACCCGGGAACGGATGGCGAGTGATGAGATGCTCAGGCATCTGCAACTGACGGCCTACGCGGCGCACCTCGTCCTTGAACAACCACTTGAGCGGCTCGCAAAGCTTCAAGCCCATCTTCTCAGGCAGTCCGCCCACGTTGTGATGGCTCTTGATAACCTTTCCTGTTATGTTAAGGCTCTCGATGCGGTCGGGATAGATAGTACCCTGAGCCAGCCACTTAGCGCCCTCAATCTTCTTAGCCTCGGCCTCGAACACATCGATGAAGCCTGCGCCTATAATCTTGCGCTTGCGCTCAGGCTCGCATACGCCAGCCAGCTCGGTATAGAACTTCTGCGAAGCATCAACGCCGCGCACGTTCAGACCAAGACACTCGTAGTCGCGAAGCACGTCTTCGAACTCATTCTTGCGCAAAAGACCATTATTAACAAAGATGCAGGTAAGATTCTTGCCGATTGCCTTGTTAAGAAGAACGGCAGCAACCGATGAATCAACACCGCCCGACAAACCAAGGATAACCTTGTCGTCGCCCACCTGCTCGCGCAGCTCCTTAACCGTCTGGTCAACGAACGAAGCCGGAGACCAGTCCTGCTTGCCGCCGCAGATGTCAACCACGAAGTTCTTCAGGAGCAGAGTACCGTCAACAGAGTGGAACACCTCGGGATGATACTGTACGCCCCAAATCTTCTCGTTGTTGGCAGCGTATGCCGCATACTTTACAGTTGATGTTGATGCTATACAACGGAAGCCCTCAGGCAACTTAGTGATGGTATCGCCGTGCGACATCCATACCTGACTGTTCTTGGCAAAGCCCTTGAGGATTGGGTTATCCTCTTCCATAAACTCAAGGTTTGCGCGGCCATACTCGCGAGTGCCCTCAGACTCTACGTTTCCGCCAAAGGTGTATGCCATAAGCTGCGCGCCGTAGCATATTCCCAGAATAGGATACTTGCCGCGAATCTGCTCAAAGTCGAGCTTGAAGGCACGCTCTTCATACACACTATAAGGAGAACCCGAGAGAATGACACCAATCACCGAAGGGTCGTCCTTTGGGAACTTGTTGTAGGGCATGATTTCGCAGAACATATTCAACTCGCGGACACGGCGTCCGATAAGCTGAGTGGTCTGCGAACCAAAATCAAGAATAATAATTTTTTGCTGCATTTATTTTTTGGGTATAAAATAAGTTGCGTGCAAATTTAACACAATTTTTCAAAAAATAGGCTCATTATAAAAAAAGAATTGTACTTTTGCCATGCAAAACTATAATCAGGTTAAATGAAGAAACTTTTTGTTACGGCACTTATTGCGGCCCTTGCATATTCGGGCGCAACAGCTGCCGATGGAAATAAGAGAAAGAGAGTTGATGAAAGCAAGATGGGGGCATACCTTATGGTTTACCATAAAGATGCCGACCACGGTCTGCATATGGCTGTAAGCTACGACGGATACAAGTGGAGCGCGCTGAATAACGACAAGGCCGTTATTGCCGGCGACACCATTGCCGAGCAGCACGGAATACGCGACCCTCACATCTTCCGCGGGCCAGATGGCGGATTCTATCTGGCGATGACCGACCTTCACGTCTTCGGCAAGCGCGACGGCATTCGCGACACCGAGTGGGAACGCGACGGCAAGAAGTACGGCTGGGGCAACAACCGCGGTCTTGTTCTGATGAAATCGTTCGACCTGATTAACTGGACTCGCACAAATCTCGACTTTACATATCTTGGCGGACAGTGGAACGACGTGGGCTGCGTATGGGCTCCCGAGGTGTGCTACGACGACAAGGCGAAGAAGATAATGGTTCACTTTACCGTTCGCTTCGGCGCAGGCAAGGAAAGCATCTACTACATCTACACTAACGACGACTTTACCCGCATGGATACAAAGCCTGTAGAGATGTTCTCTGCGCCCGACCACAAGTATAGCGTAATAGACAGCGACATCATAAAGTACAAAGGCAAGTATCATCTCTTCTACGTAAGCCACGAGCATACGGCAACGCCTGTTCATGCTACGGCAAAGAAAATAACAGGACCTTATGCCATCGACACCCTCTATCAGGACGGCGAGAAGCGCGGACATGAAGCACCAAACTGCTGGAAGCGCATCGGCGAGGAGAAGTATATCGTGATGTTCGACAACTATCGCACCAATCCGCACAACTTCGGATTTGTAGAGACGGCAGACTTCAAGACATACAAGCCGATAGGATACTTCGACCAGAAAGGCTCGCCTATGACGCGCACCAACTTCAGCGCGCAGAAGCACGGCGCAGTCATCTGGCTCACAAAGGACGAGGCACTCGCCCTCGAACAACATTGGAACAAGTAAACGCACATCAGCAATGAAAAAAAGTGTAGTATTCGTAATCAGCTCAATGTTGCTAATATGCGTGTCGAGCGGACTTTTCTGGTACGGAAAGCAGCAGATAGACAAGCAGTTGCCGCAATATCAATATGAGCAGGTGAAGATAGACGAAAGGCATCCGCTAAACAACCTCGTGCCCAACCCGGCATGCAGCATAAAAGTAAGCCTGCAATACATAAAAACGCCGCACAACGAGGCTTCGGACTTGATAAACAAGACGATAAGCAAGAAACTCTTCGACAAGGAGAACGACTTGGAGAAGCAGAGCAAGGTTTTTGCCAAGCAGTATCGCGACCGCTACATTGCCGACATCGCGCCGCTCTACGCTCAGGAAGAGGCAGGGAGCCACGTTGAAGGCTGGTACAACTACAGCTACAAGGCCGACGGAAAGTTTGCCAACGGCTGCTTCGGAGTACTCAACTATCTCATCCAGACAACCGAATACGAAGGCGGAGCACACAGCATTCCGATGTGCATCTACCTTAACTTCGACAAGAACTCGGGCGCACTCCTTACCGCCGACTCAATCTATGCCGAAGGATACGAGAAGAAACTCAACGAAATGCTGCTCGATGCCCTGATGAAGAAACTGCATATAAGCAAGATTCAGGAACTGAAGAAACTGGGATACCTGAGCACAACGAGCATCTATCCTCCCGACAACTTCCTTCTGAAAGAAGAAGGAATACTCTACTACTACAACGTGTATGAAATTGCGCCATACGCTCTGGGAGCAACGCAACTGACAATAAGTTACAGCGACCTCGACGACATTCTGCGCGACGACTTCAAGGACAAGTACAGCGACTCGTCGATTAAACGTGTTATAAACTATTATTCGAAAGAAAAATGATTGATATTATCACAAAATATTTCCCCGACCTGACCGACTGTCAGAAAGAACAGTACGAGGCACTCTACGACCTCTACACCGACTGGAACGCGAAGATTAACGTAATCTCGCGCAAGGACATCGAGAATCTGTACGAACACCACGTCCTTCATTCTCTGGGCATAGCCAAGGTCATCAACTTCAAGCCGGGCACAAAGGTAATGGATTTTGGCTGCGGAGGCGGATTTCCGGGCGTGCCTCTGGCTATCATGTTCCCCGACACGCACTTCCACCTTATCGACAGCATCGGCAAGAAACTGAAGGTTGCCGGTGATATTTCCGAGAAAATCGGACTAAAGAACATCGACTTCTGCCATTGCCGCGGCGAGGAGGAAAAAGGCAAGTTCGACTTCGTAGTGAGCCGCGCCGTGATGCCGCTTGGCGACATGATTAAGATTGTGCGCAAGAACATAGCAAAGGAGCAGCGCAACGCCCTTCCAAACGGCGTCATCTGTCTGAAGGGCGGCGAACTGGAGAACGAGACAATGCAATTCAAGAACCACACCACGATAACAAGCCTCAGCGACGAGTTTACCGAGGAA
>JBGUGY010000011.1:0-6348 GCA_045111775.1 Bacteroidaceae bacterium
CCTGCGCGCCGCCCTCGCCCTGCATCTGGCGAAAATCCTCTTCGGTAACAGCCACAGGCACAACAATTGCCAGAACGATGTAGGCAATGAGTCCCGCGCCGTAGAAGAAGAACAGAATTACGGCTATTATTCGCCATATCACGGCATCGGTATTGGTGTATGCTGCCAAGCCCGAGAGAACGCCGGCAATCATCTTGTCCTTAGGGTTGCGGAACAGACGCTTTCCGGCTGTGCGAGAGCGGAAGTTGTCGTACATCTTCTGCCCTGCCGAGCGAGTCTCCTCGCCTGCGTTTTCTTTCTCTTCCTCGCCGGTGAGTTGTTCAGGCTCGCCAATTCGGGTTATGATGGCTTTCACATCGTCTATCGTGATGGCTTCGATGCCGTCCTTCTTCAGTTCGTCGAAGAGTTCGGCAATGCGAGCCTCAATGTCATCGACAATCTCGTCGCCACCCTCTTGCCGTCCAAACGACGAGCGGAGCGATTCAATGTATTTTTGCAACAAATTACAAGCGTCCTCGTCAATCTGATAGAGGCGGCCGCACATATTTATGGTAATGTTTTTCTTCATATCTTTACAGTGTTATTTAAGATGAATGTTTTTGAGATAACTAACCGTGCTCGACAGTTCAGCCCAAGCCGTGTCGAGCCCTTCGAGAAACTTCTCGCCCTCGGCACTCAGAGCGTAATACTTGCGCGGAGGTCCTTGCGTAGACTCCTGCCACTCGTATTGCAGCAGTCCGTCGTTTTTCAGGCGTGTTAGCAGCGGATAGAGCGTGCCCTCTACCACCAGCAGTTCTGCCTGCTTCAGCTGCTGAATTATGTCACTTGCATAGGACGGTCCGTGGCGCAGGAGCAGCAGCACGCAGTACTCCAACATCCCCTTCCTCATCTGTGACTTTGCATTTTCTATATTCATATTCCAAGGTTTTTTGAATGATTTCGGTTGCAAATATATGTAAATTTTAGTACTATGCAATACAAAGAACCAAGTTTTTGCAAAGAATTATATTTTTTCTTGACTTATAGCATATTTTTCTTACAGAAACAGAGATTTTACGTTCTGATAAATCAGAAAACACAAATAACTCAGAACAAGGATTTTGCGAAGTCGATGATTTTTAATAGTTTTGCCGAAGAGAAGATTTCTTAACAAAAATATCAACTATGTCACACCCTACAGACCATACAGACGACGATTATCTGAACGACTTCCACAGAGAGTGGAACGAAAGATGTATGAAGGAACGAGAAAGAACGCAATCGATGCGCTTTACTCACGAGTTTCTGAAAGCACAGTCCGACCGAATGAACGAACTCGTACGGAAGCAAGAAGAAGAATTGAGGAAAAGCAGAAAGAAATCTTAGAGCCGCAAGCAAAGATTCCCCCACACTAAAAACTTGCCAGCAGCCACAGCCATCTGCCAGACTAACAAAGAAAAGTAAGCAATCCTTTCTGCCTTTCGCTCGTTTTTTGTAATTTTGCAACAAAATGTTTCTTATCAACACATTATTTTATGAACGCTGAAGAAATTGACAAAATAATCGAGGAGGCACAGAGTGCCGACAAAAAACTCGGCAAGAGTTCAAAGAAAGAGTTTCCAACCGAAAAGGTTCGCGCCGTGCTCAATGCCCTATTCATCATCGCCGCCGTGGCAACCGTTGTCGTCTACTTTATGAAGCCCGACGACAAGGCTCTCTTCTATATGATTGGCTTCGGCGCGCTGGGAATTAAGATTGTTGAGTTCATAATCCGCTTTACTCTATAAATGAACCGCAAAGAGCGAGCCGACTTATTGCTTAAACAACTGTGCAACGGTCTGTACGAGAAGGAACAGGCCGTTGCATTGTCGTTGCTGTGCGCCGTTGCCGGAGAGAGCATCTTTCTTCTGGGCCCTCCCGGAGTGGCTAAGTCAATGATTGCCAGAAGAATGAAACAAGCATTCAGAGACGGAAAGAACTTCGAATATCTGATGTCGCGCTTCTCTACGCCCGACGAGATTTTCGGCCCAGTCTCAATCTCCCGACTGAAAGACGAGGACAAGTACGAGCACATAACCGACGGCTATCTGCCCGAGGCAGATGTTGTATTCCTCGACGAGATTTGGAAGGCAGGCCCGAGCATTCAGAACACGCTTCTTACGGTACTTAACGAGAAGATTTTCCGCAACGGACAGAACACCGTTCCGCTGCCGCTGAAACTTCTTATTTCGGCATCTAACGAGCTGCCAGCCGAGGGCGAAGGACTCGAAGCCTTGTGGGACAGATTTCTGATTCGCTACTTCGTGAACCCGATTGAAGACCCGAGCAGCTTTGAGTACATGATAACATCTGGCAGCAGTCAGATTGAGGCAGAAATCGATAATACTCTGACTTTCAGCGAAGAAGAATACGCCGAATGGCACGAGCAGAGCAAGCAGACAACTTATTCTGCCGGAATAATGCAGACGATTCATGCCATTAAGAACCTTATCGACGAGTACAACCAGCACGACGAGCGCGAGGAAGAGCGACAGCCGCTCTACATCTCCGACCGCCGCTGGAAGAAGATTTTCGGACTTCTGCGCACCGCCGCATTCATCAACGACGAGCCAAGCATACATTATGCCGACTGCTCGCTGATGATGTACTGTCTGTGGGACAATCCCGACCAACTCGACGACATCGAGGAGATTGTAAACAAAGGCATTCACCAAGGAATGAGAATTGGCATCGGACTCGAAGACCTCCGTCAGGAAGTGCTTCGTATTCAAGACGATATGCGCTCGTTTACAAGTGTAAAGGAGATGACCGACCACAGCATAAAGACGGTAAACTCGTTCTTTCACCAGATAAACGGCTACTCAACACGCGGCAGAGTACTAATCTACGCCGCCGAATACGAGGCTCTGAAGATGAACGAGAGCACGATGTTCTACTTCAGCAAGCCGAAGAACATGACAAACACCTATGTCATGAAACGATACGACCGCACAAAACTGCTCAACATCGACCCTCGCAACATCATTCAGATAAGCAAGGGCGTGCGCTCCGTAATCATATCCGGCACATCATATCCGCTTGAACTTGAGCAAGATGCGAAGCCTCTCGACCTGAATCATACCGACAAGGACATCGAGAACCGCATCGGAAAATGTATCGACCATTATCAGCTTCTGCTCGACGAATACAAGCGTCTTGAAGCCGAAGAAGCCGACTACATCAACGGCAGTCTGTTCATAGACAATCGCCAGAAACGCGCGCTCAGAAAGGCTTTCAAGGAGATGCGCACCGAAATTACCGACTATAACAACGAGATAAAGGAAATTCAGCAGACGTATTATGGACAAGGCTGACGAACGATTGGCATACGAATATCTGCTGGAGCTGTATCGCGACATGCTGATTAGGCGCGTGAAGGAAGACGAGAACTCGCTCATCAGCAACGGCATAGCCACCGAGATGGAACTAAAGTCGCAGGCCGACAGCTATTTCGGTCGTACGTGCCAGTCGCTGCAATCGCTCTACTCTAAATACAACGGGCAGTGGAACACGCTGAACCAGTGCGAGTTAAAGAACGACCAAGAAATGCTCATCTTCCTTTCGCAGATGCGCTACAACTTCGTGCGCTTCTACGACGTTGAGGAATTCAACATAGACTACCATCTGCAAAACCTGAAACGATACCGCATCCGTACAGCCGAATTTGCCACGCAGCGCAACATTTTCATGCAAAAATGGCGACGGCTCTTGTACGACATGGAATTCAACTTCCAGATGCAGCACATAAACCGTCTGTGCGACGAATTCTGCGCCGAGCAAGCCCGAATTTACAAGAAAGTAAGGCTGAAATTCGCCATCGGAAGCGGCGGAAAGCTGTCGCGGCTAATGTATCTTCTGCGCGACGAGAAGGAAGAGGTCATAGACGAGATTTTCGAGTACAAAAGATATGCCGAGAAGAGCAGCAAGGTCAAGGAGATTGTCGAAAAAATCGGTCGGGAGCAATCGGTAAGAAAGCGCAACCACTCTGCAAAACAGGGCTCGAAAAACGGCTGGACAACTCGCCATGCCACCCACAGCGACATCGTCGGAATTGTAGAAGGCAACAATATAACATCTTTATTGCCAATAGAATATGCCTTTTTAAGCGATAAAGAACTTCAACCGATTTTTATGCGCAAGATGCGCGAGAAGAAGCTGCAAGTTTTCGAATACGCAAGCAAGGAGCGTGCACGTCTCGACCGCACAAACCAGAAAGGCAACGAGGCCGAAGAACCCGAGCGAAAAGGTCCTTTTATCATCTGCGTAGACACGTCGGCGTCTATGATGGGCTATGCCGAGGTTATGAGCAAGAGCATCATACTTGCCATTGCCGAGATGAACGACGCGCGCCAGCGTCCCTTCCACATCATCAATTTTTCCGAGAACATTTCTACGATAACAATCCGCAATCTTGAACTCGACTTCAAGAAGCTCGTCCACTTTCTCTGCGTAAGCTTTCACAAAGGCTCGGACATCGCCCCGGCGGTTGAGGATGCCGTGAAGAAGATGGAAGAAGCCGACTTCAACACGGCAGATTTACTCATCCTCTCCGACTTCCGTCTCGACCCGATGCGCGACGATACTTGGGCGCGGCTCAAAAGGCAGAAGCAGAAGGGTATGAGGATTTTCGACATCGCCTTCGACCCTCCCGAGACGACCGATTATCTGAAATGTGCCGACGAGATTTTTAAAATGTAAAAGACTTCTATTCTGATGATTACGATAAAATATGCCGACAATCTGCCAGCCATGCAGATAGCCGGCAAGGTGAACGAAATTCTGAAAACCGACAGTCGCGTTGTGATTACCGCTCCTCCGGGAGCAGGAAAATCGACCGTTCTGCCACTCACGATTATGCAAGGACTGCCCGACGACGGCAAGATTCTGATGCTCGAACCGCGCCGACTGGCTGCAAGGCAGATAGCCGAACGAATGTCGCAGATGATTGGCGAGCCCGTAGGCAAGACCGTGGGCTACCGCGTCAGATTCGACAATAAGGTATCTGAATCCACTCGTATCGAGGTACTTACCGAAGGCATCCTAACACGAATGATTGTTGCCGACTCAACGCTCGAAGGCGTCTCGGCAATCATCTTCGACGAGTTTCACGAACGCAACTTAGCATCAGACATCGCCCTCGCCCTTTCGCTTGAGGCTCAACAGATTATCCGCCCCGACCTCAAAATAATCATCATGTCGGCAACGATAGATGCCGAGGGCATCAGTCGCACGCTCGGCGCGCCAATCGTCGAGAGCGAAGGCAGAATGTTCCCTGTCGACGTCATCCATAGCACCGACGAGGCTACCGAGCAGAATGTCGCCGAAGCCGTAGCCCACGCCATCAGACAGGCGCACAAGGAGCACGACGGCGACATTCTGGCGTTTCTGCCGGGCGAAAGCGAGATTCTGCGATGCAAGGAGATGCTTGGCGACTCGCTCGGAAAGACGAGCGTCTACCCTCTCTACGGACTTCTCTCGCCACGCGAGCAGAACCTCGCCATTGCGCCGAGTGCGGAGGGCGAACGCAAGGTTGTCCTTGCCACATCTATTGCCGAGACATCGCTCACCATCGAGGGCGTGCGCATCGTCATCGATTCGGGACAGCACCGCACAATGGTCTTCGACCCTCGCAGCGGACTGAGTCATCTGAAAACCAAGCAGATAAGCATGGATATGGCAAACCAGCGAACCGGTCGTGCAGGACGAACGGCTCCGGGCGTGTGCTATCGCCTGTGGTCGCTCGCAACCGAACATCGCATGGACGAGAACCGACTGCCTGAGATTCTGACAGCCGACCTCACACCAATGGTGCTCGACATCACGGCATGGGGCGAAAAACCGCTCGAAAGCATCGCTTGGCTCACCACTCCGCCCGTAAAGCAAGTTGAACAGGCTCGCGAGCTACTGAAAATGCTCGGTGCGATAGACGATGACGGCAAAATTACGGCTCACGGACGCAAGATGTCGGCTTTGTCATGCCATCCGCGAATTGCGCAGATGCTCGCCACCGCCGAAACGCCCGAAATGAAGGCTCTCGCCGCCGACATCGCCGCCCTTCTCGAGGAGCGCGACCCTCTTTCTGTACGCAACTCGTCAGCCACCGCCGATGCGGACATCAACACTCGCCTTTCTGCCTTGCGAAGGGCACGAAAAGGCAACGCATCTGGTAAAATCTGGCAGCGCATAATGATGGCAAGCGAGCATTACCGCCACATCGCCAAAACGAAGGAAGACAATGCCGAGCCCGACATCTACGCCACCGGAATGTTGCTTGCATCTGCCTATCCCGAGCGCATTGCAATGGCTCTGAAGGGCGAATACAACACATTC
>JBGUGY010000012.1:0-5124 GCA_045111775.1 Bacteroidaceae bacterium
TTCGACCAACGATTTTGTCAGAACTTTGTCAAAGAGTCTGAAGCCAGATAATCCGTATGTAGTGGTGCGTACCGACTATCAGACCGATGGACGCGGACAGACTGGCAATTCGTGGGAGTCGGAAGACGGAAAGAATCTGCTTTTCAGCGTTCTTTATCGCCCCAAAAACGTCAAGGCAAAGAATATGTTCTGCCTTTCGCAAGCCATTGCCCTTAGTATAAAGGAAGTGCTGAGCCTTTACATCAAGGACGTGTCAATAAAATGGCCAAACGACATTTATTGGCGCGACAAGAAGATTGCTGGCATCTTGATAGAGAACGAGTTGAGCGGAAAATTCGTGGATTCGTGCATAATGGGTGTTGGCATAAACGTAAACCAGAAGGTTTTTCTGAGCGATGCGCCGAACCCTGTTTCGATGATACAGATTATAAATTCAGAGATTCCCGTAACCGAACTTCTCGAACTTATAATGATAAGGCTGAAGAGTTTCGTTGAGCAGATTGAGCGCGGCGACTATTTCAGAATCGAGAACAACTACATTCATTCGCTTTATCGTGGAAGCGGTTATTACGAGTATGAGGATGATAACGGACGCTTTGTTGCCAAGGTCCACAACATCGAGCCAAACGGCGTTCTTGTATTGCTCGATACCGACGGAAAGATGCGCGAATATCAGTTTAAGGAAGTAAGATTCATTATAAACAATAAAAAAGAGGGTTGATTGAAAAATCAATCCTCTTTAAAGTCTATATACTCGCCTTCGTCGCTCGAGAATACTTTCTTGTGCCCCGAAGTAGTCTCGTCTGTATTTATGTTCCCGTTCTGCTGCCTGCGGTTGCTTTGCGCATTGCTGAACGGATCTTTTCTCGATGCCTTTCTGCCCAGTCCCAAAAAGTTTCTTATCATATTGAATGCCGACAGCACAAGTATGAGAAGGAAAACTATAATCAGCAGTAGGATGAATCCTAATATTCCAAGAAGGTGAATCATTTGCTGTAATTGTCTTTATTGCCGTTTGTTGGCGGAGTAACAGTCACATAGTCCAAAAGAACCGACAAAACGATGTACCATGCTATTGCAGCCGCAATTCCCGGAATCTTGAGCCATGCTATCAGCACGATGCTTACTGCCAGAAATGTGTATCTTACCTTATTGTCTGTCCAGCTTAGGTTCTTTACTTTCAGCGAGAACATCGGAATCTCTGCCACCAAAGTGTAAGAGAAAATCAACATCAGAAATATCAGCAGCAGAATGTTAAAGTGCTGAGATACAAGAAAATCCTTTGCTCCTACAATCAGAGCTCCCCAAAACAATGCGTTTGCCGGAGTTGGAAGTCCGATGAACGATGTTGTCTGACGTGTGTCGAGGTTGAACTTAGCCAGTCTGAGAGCCGAGAACGCCGCCATTATGAAGGCTGTGAAAGGCAGAAAAGCCTTCCAGCTTACTGGAATGAACGACGGATACTGAACCTGAGTCATTACCGTGAACAGCATTGCTGATGGAGCAACGCCAAATGTTACGCAATCGGCAAGCGAGTCGAGTTCCTTTCCTATAGGCGATGACACATGTAGGGCGCGTGCTGTCATTCCGTCGAAAAAGTCGAACACCGCACCGAGGATTATAAACAGAAGGGCTGTCTGCAAGTTGTAGTTGAATGCAGCGCCCGCAGCTATACATCCGCAAATAAGGTTGCAGCATGTAACAGCGTTAGGAATGTTATTCTTTATTAAAGACATCTTTTTTCTGCTTATTTTAGTTTTGCGATAACGGTCTCGTTACCAACGGTCTTCTGGTTCATATTCACGCAGATTTCAGTTCCGAGTGGAAGATAAACGTCAACTCTCGAACCGAACTTGATGAAGCCCATGTGCTCGTCGATATAGCACTGGTCGCCCTCCTCGGCGTATGTAACAATACGTCGAGCCACGGCTCCTGCAACCTGTCGTGTAAGCACCTCTGTTCCGTCGGCAGTCTTGATGATGACTGTTGAACGCTCATTGTCGGTACTTGCCTTTGGCAGCCAAGCCTCCATGAATCGTCCGCTGTGATGCTTAACGCTCGTGATAGTTCCCTCTACAGGATACCAGTTGGCATGAACGTTGAACAGACTCATGAAGATAGAAACCATTATTCTTCTGTCGTGAAAATACTCATTTTCATCGACCTCTTCAATAACAACTACTTTTCCGTCGGCAGGAGCGACAACGATTTTGTTAGTCTCTCCATCATAGATTCTTATAGGGCAACGGAAGAAATTTACGGCAATAGCGTATGCTACGAGTGTTATTGCCAAAATCACATAAAATGCTATACTGCAACATTCAAAAAGAGTGTAGTATATTCCAAAGTTAAGAATTGCAAGTAAAATAACTCCTGCAATCAGGATGTGAGTACCTTCGTGATGTAAACGAATTTTTTTTATTTTTTTCCTTATTTTCATTATCGGTATTTGGCCTTTTATCGTGCAAATGTAGCGTTTATTTGCCAAAGATGCAAGTTTTTTATAAATACATTTGAGTTTTGCTTCTTATTTTTTTACGGGTTGATAACTTTTGTGTAAATTGCAGCGTTTTATAATTTTTTACATTTTTTATGGTAGATTTTGTTCACTTACACGTTCACTCGCAATACTCCATTCTCGACGGACAGGCTTCGATAAAGAAGATGATTGACAAGGCTATAGCCGACGGAATGAAGGGCATGGCGCTTACCGACCATGGCAATATGATGGGCGTGAAGGAGTTTTTTGATGAGATTTCGGGACGCAGGGGAAAGGCAAAAAAAGCCATAAAGGCAGATCAGGAGACGCTCTCGAAGATTGAGGACGGAAGTTTTGCGCCTGCCGAAGGCGAGACTCGCTCGGTTGACGAAATCAAGGCTGATTTGCAGAAATCTATCGAAAAGAACAAGCGCATAGCCGACTTCATGCCTATCTTCGGATGCGAGATGTACGTTTCGCGCCGCAACGACATGAGGCTGAAGGACGGACGTATGGACCAGAGCGGATGGCACCTCATCGTTCTGGCAAAGAACGAACAGGGATATCACAATCTTATAAAATTGGTCTCAAATTCGTGGATTGACGGATTCTACATGCGTCCGCGAACCGACCGCTCGGAACTCGAACGCTATCACGAGGGACTGATTGTCTGCTCGGCTTGTATCGGTGGCGAGGTTCCGAAGAAGATTCTCGACGGAAACTACGAGGCGGCTGAGGAAGCCATTCAGTGGTATCACAACCTGTTTGGCGAGGATTACTATCTCGAACTTCAGCGACACGAGGTTAAAGACCCTAATCAGCGCGCCAACCGCGAAACGTTTCCGCTTCAGCAGACGGTTAATGCAAAGCTTATTGAATACAGCAAGAAATTCGGTATAAAGCTGATATGCTCAAACGATAGTCACTTCGTTGACGAGGAGAATGCCGAGGCGCACGACCGCCTTATCTGTCTTGCCACCGGAAGGGATTTGGACGACCCAGCCCGAATGCTCTACACCAAGCAGGAGTGGTTCAAGACTCAGCAGGAGATGAACGAGGTGTTCAGCGATGTGCCCGAGGCTCTGGCTAACACGCTCGAAGTGCTTGGCAAGTGCGAAATCTACGACATCGAGCATCCGCCAATCATGCCGTTCTTCGCCATCCCGAAGGAATTCGGAACGGAGGAGGAATATCGCCAGCGCATCACTCCCGAAGAACTCTACAACGAGTTCACGACCGATGAGAACGGAGAGAATCCGCTTCCGAAGGATGAGGCTGACAGCAAGATTAAGAAGCTTGGCGGAATTGACAAACTGTATCGCATCAAGTTCGAGGCCGACTATCTGGCAAAGCTCGCCTACGACGGCGCAAAGAAACTCTACGGCGATCCGCTCGAAAAGAACGTTGCCGACCAGATAAAGTTCGAGTTGCACATCATGAAGACGATGGGTTTCCCTGGCTACTTCCTCATTGTGCAGGACTTCATCAACGCGGCGTTCAACGAACTGGGCGTTTCGGTTGGCCCTGGACGTGGTTCGGCTGCCGGTTCTACGGTAGCATATTGCTTGGGCATCACGAAAATCGACCCAATCAAGTACGACCTTCTGTTTGAGCGTTTCTTGAATCCCGACCGTATCTCGCTTCCCGATATCGATACCGACTTCGATGATGATGGTCGTGGCGAGCTTCTTCGCTGGGTTACCGAGAAGTATGGAGCCGAGAAGGTGGCGCACATCATTACATACGGCGCGATGGCTACAAAATCGGCGATAAAGGATGTTGCGCGAGTTCAGAAACTTCCGCTCGAGATATCGAACAAACTGTGTAAGCTTATTCCCGATAAGCTGCCCGACGGCTTGAAGATGAATCTGCCGAATGCGATAAAGTGCATTCCAGAACTTCAGCAGGCAGAGACTTCGCCAGACGACAATCTGCGCGACACGATAAAGTACGCCAAGATGCTCGAGAACAACATCCGAAACACCGGCGTTCATGCCTGCGGAACAATCATCTGCCGCGACGCGATTTCCGACTGGGTTCCGGTAAGCACAGCCGAAGACAAGGAAACGGGCGAGAAGTTGAGTTGTACGCAGTACGACGGACACGTTATTGAATCAACAGGACTTATAAAGATGGACTTCCTCGGTCTGAAGACGCTTTCAATCATCAAGGAAGCCATCGAAAACATAAAATACAGCCTCGGAGTAATAGTAGACGAAACGAAATTCCGTCTCGACGACCCTGCCACATACAAGCTATACAGCGACGGACGAACCATCGGTACGTTCCAGTTCGAGTCGCCCGGAATGCAGAAGTATCTTCGCGAACTTCAGCCTTCAACGTTCGAGGACCTCATCGCCATGAACGCCCTCTATCGTCCGGGCCCGATGGATTATATTCCCGACTTTATCGACCGTAAGCTCGGACGCAAGCCGGTAGAATACGATATCGACTGTATGCAGAAGTATCTGAAGGATACCTACGGTATTCCCGTATATCAGGAGCAGGTGATGTTGCTGAGCCGACAGCTTGCCGACTTTACGCGAGGCGAGAGCGAGGCCCTCCGTAAGGCGATGGGTAAGAAGAAAAAGGACATCGTAGACAAGATGAAGCCTAAGTTTATCGAGGGCGGAAAGAAGAACGGA
>JBGUGY010000013.1:0-3719 GCA_045111775.1 Bacteroidaceae bacterium
CAGGACAGGTTTATTCGCTCACAAGCAATAAAAACGGCAGCGAGAGCGTTATAGTAGACAGGATTGGCTACGACAAGGACGGACACACCGTCTACACTAAGCTGGGCAACGGCACGGAGACGGAGTACACTTACGACGACGCGCGCCAGCGTTTGCAGGAGATGAAGCTCGCCTTCGACGGCAGCGACATAATGCACAACAAGTACAGCTACGATGCCGTGGACAACATACTCGGCATCGCCAACACGGTCAATCCGCAGGAGCTCTCTAACAATAGTGCAAAACTGGGCGGCGAAAGCAGCCACACATACCAGTACGACGCGCTTAACCGACTGATTTCAGCAAGCGGAAAGGCGAAGGATGCAAGCTATACACTCGATATGGCTTACAACGTAATGAGTATGCCTGTAAGCAAGGCTCAGAGCGTGGAGATTTCGAAGAAGGCGAACTCTTACAATTTGGAATACAAGTACGAGGATGCCGACCACCCTACCGCGCCGAGCCAGATTGGGCACGAGCATTACACCTACGATGCCAACGGAAACCCTGTGCGCGTTGAGAACGACTCTACCGATGCCACTCGCGAACTCTACTGGGACGAGGACAACCGTCTGATGGTTTTGAGCGACAACGGCAAGACTTCACGCTACACCTACAACCATGCAGGCGAGCGCGTAGTTAAGAGCCACGGCTCTATGGAGGGCGTGTATATCAACGGCGCGCCGCAGGGCATCACGTTCCACGAGACGGATGAGTACACTTTGTACCCAGCCTCTATTCTGTCGGTAACAAAGAACCGCTTTACAAAGCATTACTTTATCGGCAGCAAGCGCGTGGCTTCACGCATCGGCTCTGGCTCGTTCAACAACATGTACGGCGTAAACGGCAGTCATGTAACGGCAGGACAGCAGGACTATGCCGAGCGTCTCAGCCAGATTGAAAGTCAGAAAGAGGACTATTACAAGAAGCTGGGCATTGCTCCGGGCATCCCTACCATGAAGGGAAGCTATGCCGACCCGGAGAATACGGGCGTAGGCTACAACACCATCATCAAGGAGCTGGGCGACCACTCTGTTCCAGCCGAATGGGCGCAGTACGTTAAGAAGAATGAGCAGGAAGGAACTGCTCCGGGCGCACCTATCGCATGGGACGAGCCTTCTGACCCTGACGAGGCACAGCCTGGTTATGGATATGTGGCAGACTCTTCATCTGAAGAGGAAGAAACATACTATTTCCACAGCGACCACCTTGGCTCTACTTCGTACATCACCGACAAGGACGGCAACATCACCCAATACGATGCCTACCTGCCTTACGGCGAGTTACTCGTCGATGAGCACTCGTCAAGTGAGGAAATGCCATACAAGTTCAATGGCAAGGAGTTCGACGAGGAGACTGGTCTGTATTATTATGGTGCACGCTATATGCAGCCAATGTCAAGTATATGGTATGGGGTTGACCCGCTTGCGGAGAAGTATCCGAATATGGGTGCTTATGTTTATTGCGCTGGAAATCCAATAAGATTTAGTGACCCCAATGGTCAAGATTGGTGGGATAAAGTAAAGGGATTTGGTGCCGCTCTTGTAGATAATGCTACCGGTGGATTAACCGATATTCGAACTTATGCAGGAAGAAATGTTTCAGATCCAAAGGACTTCAATGCAGGATTAACAGCTGGTGATATTGCCAGTCTAACCGTGGGAACTATTGAAAGTGGTACAGGTTCTGCTATGGTTGCAAGTGGAACATCTATTACTACAGTAGGACTCGTTGCTGAAGGACCTTCCCTTGGAACTTCTACGGCTGTCGTAGTTGTAGGAGGTGCTGATGCTGCTGTTGGAGCAGGTCTCACAGCGCATGGAGCTGTAATGATGGCTAATGCAAGCAAAAATCTCTCTGAAAAAAAAGGGCATCTTGATACTGGAAATTCTAAAGCTTCCACTAATAGAGGTACTATAGTCTACAGTAAAACTTTGTGGAAAGATTCAAAAGGTAATCGAATTGATGTTGAAAATCCCAACCCTGGACAACGACCAGGACAAATACATTTTCAAGACAATAAAAAAAACAAATATTTATATAATAATAAAGATGGTCGTTTTTATTCTCGTGACCCCAAAACAAAAAAATGGAACGTACCTGCGCCAAATAGAATAAACGAAAAATTATCAAATCCAAATGTACAAAGAGCTATACAAACAGGAAATAAATATCTTGGGAATAAGTAGTTCTATATATCTCATTTCTATGAATGAGTATATGAAAACTATTCTAAATAGATATAAGATGAAATACAATCCACTCTTAACTACCCCCCTTCCTCCAAGGCTTTATAAATATATAGAGGCAGGAGTAGAGTTTAGAAAGGATGTAAATAGCTATACTTATAAATGTGAAGAGAATTTTGAACTTTTTTATGAGGATAAAACCGGGAATGAATGTTCGAATAATAAAATATATGTTGACAAATATCAGAATACCGAATATACCCTTAGAATATGTTTGAATTTTGTCTTCGCTTTAGCCAAATTGCTGGAGGAATTTCCTGATAATTTTAACATTATTTTGAGCGTTAATCAGGAAGACTTTGTAATTTCGTTCCATTGCGTTCGAGAAACCGAGCAATGGTTGGATGAAGATTTAGATTCATATCCTGAAGAAGCGATTTTTGTTTTAACGACAAAAGAATCGGTGGGAATCAGCGGGACAGGTGAATCGGCGGGACAAGTAATTGATCCAGCTCTCGGGGATATGTAACGTAATTTGCTTGTGGAGATTTGTACTCCCCACACATTCACGCAATTAAAACAGAATTGGGGGTTATAACCCCAGTTCTTTAAATACAAAACGCTCTTTCACATCGTTGCACACAAAGTCAAGGCTCGACAGGAAGAGCGACTATAAAACGTATGATGAAACGAAATCTTACGCAATTAAGCGTACAATATAACCGCTACACATTTCAACATAAAATCGTGTAGCGATAACAAACATTCCTCAGGCGCACAACATGCGCAGCAAGGCAAGCATCGGAACTCCCTGAGGAACAAATCTGCACCTCCCCTTCGTTCTGCCGAATTTCCGAATTCGGCAGCATCAATAGACGGGAGTTTGCAACTCCCATTGTCGCAAGGCGACAAAACATCGCATCAAAAACAAACGTTTTTCAGCTTCGCATAACTTGTTTTTCAGCGGTGGGAATTTCAAATTCCCTATTTATCCAATCGCCAAATTGCAAATTCGGCGAAACAATGTCCCTTTGGTAGCAAGCGAACAGAGTTCGAGCGGCAAATTCGGCGAAACAAATCCACCGCGACAAGGTGGGCAGCAAGGGCGTTACGCTTCGCGAGCGCAGCACGGAGATTGACAATCTGGGCAACATCACAAAGATTGAGATGAGCGCGGGCGACAAGCCTTCGGTATACAATATCGAGTACGACGACTACGGAAACATTCTCAAGCTAACAAAGCCTGAGAACTACCGCGGTCAGCGCATGTGGCACAGCTACACCTACGACGACCGTCTGCACAGCCTCGTAACAAAGGTCGAGGATGCCTACGGATATTCGTCTGCCACGGAGTACGACGACCTCTGGAACGCTCCTAAGACGACGACCGACCTCAACGGAGAGCGCATGGAGTATGAGTACGACGACCTTGGCAGACCAACCGTAATACGCGCGCCATACGAGATTGCGAGCGGCGAGCCGTTCACCATC
>JBGUGY010000014.1:0-6239 GCA_045111775.1 Bacteroidaceae bacterium
ACCACAACTTCCGCGAGTCATCATACTGGGTGTACTCAGCAAGCCGTATAGACTTGGATCGTATCCAGCTTACTTACGACTTCAACGCAGATATGCTCGGTTCTGCAAGTAAGGTTGTAAAGGGCTTGCAGTTGTATGTAAATGCAAACGATTTGCTTACAATCGCTGGCGAGCGCAAGCAGTTGGAGCGCAATGTAGGTTATGCTCCTCAGACACGTAGCTTCACTCTTGGTGCTAAAGTTCAATTCTAATAAATTCTGGAATAATGAAAAAAACTAAAATATTGATTCAGGCATTGCTGCTTACTGTAGGCGTGGCATTTACATCATGTGACGACCTTTTTGAGCCGGCAATCGAGAACCATCTTGGATTTGAATACATGTACGACAATCCAGACTATGCCGATGCTGTTCTTGGAAATGCCTATACTCGTCTGCCAAACGGATCGTATAATTTTAGCGATGTAGCTACAGACGATGCTGTTTCTAACGACAACAACGGTGACAATAAAAAAACTAATTACTACAAGTTTAGAAAACTGAATGTAGAGGGAAACTGGAAGAGCAACAACAATCCGTTGGAGCGTTGGCGTGACTGCCGTGCGGCTATCCAGTACATCAATCTTTTCCTCGAGAACATCGACAAGATTAAGTTCAATAGCGACGAGAAGATTAACGCAATGTACAAGAAGAGATATACAGGTGAGGCTCACGGATTGCGTGCAATCTACATGTACTATCTTCTTCAGGCACATGGCGGTTACGATGCAAGCGGCAATCTGCTTGGTGTGCCAATTCTTACAGAGTCAACAACTGTAGATTCAGACCACGCTTCTCTCGAGGTTCGTGCTTCGTTTGCCGACTGTATGAAGGCTCTCAAGGCAGATGCTGAAAAGGCTATCCAGTTGTTGCCTCTCGATTACAAAGATCAGGGTTCTGATGCAACAGAGGTTGACATTGATGGCAAGAAGGTTGCCGTAACCGGTCCAGAGTACGACCGTGTATTCGGTGAAAACTTTGCTGGTCGTGTCAGCGGCAGAATTATGCGTGCCGTTCTTGCACAGGCTTCTATCTTGGCTGCATCTCCTGCATTCAACGCAAATAGTGGTGAAACATGGAAGGATGCTTGCAAGTATGCACAGACAGTTCTCGACCTTAACGGTGGAGTTGGTGGTATCGATCCAACAGGTAATACTTGGTATTGCAATACGAAGTATATTGACGATACATTAAAGGCTGCTAAGTGTCCAAAAGAAGTTCTTTGGCGTACAGAGAGTAGCAGCAATAATGACTTGGAAACTAACAATTTCCCACCATCTTTATATGGAAAAGGTCGTGTAAACCCAACTCAGAACCTTGTTGATGCATTCCCAATGTTGGAGAGCGGTCGTCCAATCTCAGACCCAAGATCTGGTTACGATGCTGCTAATCCATACGACGGTCGCGACCCTCGTCTTGCTCAGTACGTTCTTTACAACGAACAGAAGGCTGGTAATGCCAATACAGCAATCAATACTCAGGCAGACGACAAGAAGGACGGTCTGAAGGGTGAGGTAGAGAAGGCAACCTTGACAGGTTACTATATGCGCAAGCTTCTCCGTCAGGACATCAATCTTGAGCCAACTGTAAACAGCAAGCAGAAGCATTACACTCCACGCATCCGCTACACAGAGCTTTATCTCGACTTTGCAGAGGCTGCCAACGAGGCTTACGGTCCAACTGCCAACCCTGATGGTTGTACTTATTCTGCATACGATGTAATAAAGGCTCTGCGCAAGCGTGCAGGCATCGTTAACGACGAGTATCTTGAGGAGTGCAAGGGCGATCAGAACAAGATGCGCGAGCTTATCCACAACGAACGTCGTCTTGAACTTTGCTTCGAGGGCTTCCGCTTCTGGGATTTGCGCCGCTGGAAGGCTAACCTTAACGAAACTGCTAAAGGTGTAAGCATTACCGTAGTTGAGGGTAAGCCACAGTATGAGTATTTCGATGTTGAGACTCGCAACTACAAGGAGAATGCTTATTATGGTCCAATTCCTTACAACGATGTTCTTAACTTCCCATCACTTATTCAGAATGCTGGATGGTAATTTAGTAACTAATTAATGATGAATAATTATATGAATATCATAAAATCTATATCGGCTGTAGCTCTTTGTGCTTTGGCATTCACCAGTTGCCACAACAGCGACTGGGAGTTCGACGACTACGGTACAACAACTGCATACTTTGCTATGCAGGCTCCAATCCGAGTAATAACATTAGGCGAGGATAATGAAGCCAATGTTGTGGATGACAATAACCATCAGTTCCATATCTATGCAACTTTTGCAGGTGTCTACAAAAACAATGCAGAGCGAAAGTTGAAGTATATTGTCGATCCGACTCTTCTCGAAGGTGTTGACGGCGTTGAGTTGTTGCCTGCCGACTACTACACAATCCAAGATCCTTCAACTCTCACTATTCCAAGTGGGGCTATGTGGGGTGGAACTGTTGTAACGCTTAACGACAAGTTCTTTGCTGATCCTAAGTCTGCAAAGGTAAACTATGTTCTTCCTGTCAGAATTACAGGCATTGAGGCAAATGTCGATAGTGTTCTCGAAGGTCGCGATTATCAGCTTATGGCTGTTACCTACAAGAATAAACACGATGGTTTGTGGGCTTACGAGGGAACTGATTTGTGGAACGAAAAGAGCAGAACATTCTCTCACAAGTATACCGATCCGTTGGTTGAATTTACTACAACATCACTTAATAGTTTCTCTTTGACAAAGAGTTTTACCGTGATGCAGAAGGTGTATGATGCCAAAAAGGATATCTGGGAAGACAAGGAAGCTTCACAGACCAAGACTTTCAGTTGCACTGTTGCCGATAATGGTGATATCGTAGTTTATGATGAAAACGGTAACCAAGCTGGTACAGGCAAGTACACTTATCATGGTGCTGATGATTTCACTAAGGTGGATACAAAGGTTGATCTCATCACTCTTAAGTTCTCTGTAACTTTGACATCTGAGGTTGTTGCAGGTCCTGCCGAATGGCATTATGATTGTACAGGTTCGTACATGCTTTATTCTCGTGGCAATAGCAAAGAGAATTGGAAATAATTATTTATTCATGATTTACAATTTAAGATTTTTATGAAGATTTCTAAATTGATATATCCTGTTGTAATGCTCAGTCCGCTAATGTTAGCGGGCTGTGCAGACACAGGCATCGACGACTATCAGGTAGAGAAGCCTCAGACTCTTGCTGAGTACGAATACCTGAACGCATACGAGCCGCTCAAGACATACGTCGACCGCAGCGCACATCCTAACTTCAAGGTTAGCGGTGCTCTTACTGCTGCCGATTTTAACAAGCAAGAGATGTTGTTCCGTCTTGCAGCTCACAACTTCGACGAAATCGTAGCCGGAAATGCTATGAAGATGTCGTCTTGTGTTGATGGCAATGGTAACATGAACTTCTCAACAGTAAGCGATTTCGTAGAAAAGGCAGAAGAGGCAGGAATTTCAATCTACGGTCACACTCTTGCATGGCACGCACAGCAGCCAAAGAAGTGGCTCGAGAAACTTATAGCCGACAAGGAAATTCCGGGTGCGGCCAAGAAGGGTTATATTCAGTATAACCTTGGTGAAACAGCAGGAGCAAACTCTTGGGACAAGCAGGCAATCTATACTTTGCCAAAGGCTTTGGAAAAGGATGCTACTTATACAATGACACTTGACGCAAAGGCTTCTGATGCTCCATGTGCAGTTGACTTCTGGCCAATTTGGGATGCGTCAGCGAATAAAAATCAGTGGGGTGGTTCAAACGATGTTCAGTATCTTGGCTTTACGCCAAATCAGGTTGGCGAAAATTGGACTACTTTGACCTGTACGTTCAAAGCTTCGTTTCCACATGATAAGTTGCAGTTTGTATTCGGTAAGGGAACTGGAACTCTTAAGTTTACAAATCTTGTACTGACAAAGGAAGGTTCTGATGACAATCTTATTGCAAATGCTAAGTTTGAGGATGGTCAGATTGCAGGCTGGGGCAATAACTATAATGGACCTTCATACGCTTATGGCGAAGAGGGTGGCGCAAAGTTGAATTACTTCATGACTTATAATTGCGGTGGGACTGCAGGACAAAACTCTTGGGACAAGCAGGCAATCTATACTTTGCCAAAGGCTTTGGCTAAGGGTAAGAAATATGTCATGACAATGCAGGCAAAGGCTACTGACGGTTGTCACATAGATTTTTGGCCAATTTGGGACGCTTCAGAGAATAAGAATCAGTGGGGCGGTTCAAACGATGTTCAGTATCTTGGCTTTACTCCGGGAGAGTTGGATTCTAAATGGAAAACTATTACCTGTGAGTTTACGGCTTCGTTCCCACTTGATAAATTGCAATTTGTCTTTGGATTGGCAACAGGCAAGGTTAGTTTCGATGATCTTGTGCTGACAGAGGAAGGCTCTGATGTAAATCTTATCCCTGATGGAGGCTTTGACGGAATGTCAAAGGCTGGTTGGGCTAACAACTATAATGGTCCATCGTTCGATCTTGATTCGGAGTCTCAGAACTCAATCCCTCTCACCGACAAAGAGAAGAAAGACACTCTTACTTGGGCTATGGATAAGTGGATTGGCGGTATGATGGACGCTTGCAAGGGCAAGGTTAAGGCTTGGGACGTTGTCAACGAGGCTATCAGCGGCGGTGGCAACGACGGCGAAGGCTTCTACACTCTTCAGCATGGTGAGGCAGCCAACAACGACAACGGCGTTTCTGCCGACTTCTTCTGGCAGGATTACCTTGGTGACATCGACTATGTTCGCACAGCTGTAGCTTTGGCTCGCAAGCACTATGCTGCATCTCTTCCAGAGGGCGCAGATGCTTCAGACCTCAAGCTGTTCGTAAACGATTACAACCTTGAGTCTAACTGGGACGACAACAAGAAGCTTAAGAGCCTTATCAACTGGGTTAAGAAGTGGGAGGCTGACGGCGTAACTAAGATCGACGGTCTTGGCACTCAGATGCACATCTCTCTTCTTGTAGGCGACGACGAGGGCTCTAAGGCTGAGCAGGAAAGCCGCAACCAGCACATCGAGAACATGTTCAAGCTTATGGCTGAGAGTGGCAAACTTGTCCGCGTATCAGAGCTCGACCTTGGCGTAGAGCGTTATGTTGATGGCAAGAAGGTTGCTTACACAACTGAGGAACTTGAGAAGCTTCCATTGCAGGAGCGTCTTGCTATCGAGAAGGCTATGGCTTCTCACTATCAGTGGATTATCAAGAAGTACTACGAACTTGTTCCTGCTGCTCAGCAGTACGGCATCTGCCAGTGGTGCTTGACAGACTCTCCTGCTAACAGTTCATGGAGAAAGGGTGAGCCTGTTGGTCTTTGGACATTGGATTACAGACGCAAGCCAGCTTATGCAGGCTGGGCTGATGGTCTGAACAATAAATAGTGATTTTGGTATTCATTATTATTAATTAAGGGTTGGGTGCGTGCAACCCTATACACCAAGGTTGTGCGCACCCCTTTTTAATAAAACTTCGATGCTGTAGGTTCTTTTAAAGGCTTGTCTTGAATACTGATGCTTTGATGCTCTGTAGTGAATCACAGCAGCAGTATTGGACGGCACGGATAAGTACACAGCAAGTGCCGCGTTGCCAATAGAAAAAATCTCGTGCATTGATCTTTTATTTTAGTTAAATTAACAGAATGATACCTAAAAAAGGTTGTGAACTTTGCGTAGTAACACATGTGACCCAAAAAGGTAAGAAGCGTTTTGGAAAAACAAGGAAAGTAAACAACTTGGTATCATAAAAATGTAGATAGTGATTAAGGCAGTTGGACCGTGACGGCTCGACTGCCTTTAGTTTTTTGTGCTTTTTCTGATGCCTCAAGTCCAGCCGAATTTGCCGCTCGAACTCTGTTCGCTTGCTCCCCCCAAAAAGTCCAGCCGAATTTGCAATTCGGCTGTGGAAATAAGTTGGGAATTTGCAATTCCCACCGCTGAAAAAACTATGCCATTGGAACTCTGTTCGCTTGCTCCCCCCAAAAGTCCAGCCGAATTTGCAATTCGGCTGTGGAGAAATATCGGGAATTTGCAATTCCCACCGCAAAAAAAACGTCATTATGCGTGCATTTTTTTGTCGCTTTGCGACAATGGGAGTTACAAACTCCCGCTTCGTGCTGCTGCCGAATTCGGAAATTCGGCAGAACCTAAGGGGGAAAATAAGAATTTGGCAGCA
>JBGUGY010000015.1:0-8472 GCA_045111775.1 Bacteroidaceae bacterium
GCCATTCCGCCAAGTTTTCCGGCGGTGTTAATGATGTTTTCGTCTTCCCAACTGTCGAGAATTCTGATTTCTTTTTCGCCTGCTCCGAAGAGATATACTCTGTAGCCTTTGGCTGCAAGCATCTGTGCTGTCTGCTTCATCTTTTCGAGAGGGTAGATTTTGCCTTCGTGTGCGGCAAATGGGGCGATGCCAATCCATTTCTTGCCTTTCTCGCCGGTGAAGCATGCCTTGAAATCGATGTCAACATCGATTCCGAGTTCTTTCAAAACCTTCTGATAGCGGACGAACGAGCTGTCGAGAATTTTGTCGGCAGGTCCGTTCTTCACAAGTTCTTTCTTCTCCGCCTTGCCTTTGTTGATGTGAGCAACTCTGATGCCCGAAAGCACACAACGCGTTCTGAGATAGATGGTTCGGAGGACGTTGTGGAAATCTGCCACGGCGTCGAATCTCTTTGCCTTTATCTCTCTGAATAAAGTGTTGAGTCCGCCAATACCTTTGTAATTGTTCTTCAGGTCGATGCCCCAGAATGTTACGTTTTGTGGCATGTACGAGAACAGAGGCTTTGTCATCTGGCGGCTCAGCACGGTTATGTGCATGTCGGGGTATTGCCTTGCCAGTGAGTCGATGACCGGAACTGTCATGGCAACGTCGCCCAAAGCCGAGAAGCGTATAATCAAAAGATTTTTGATTCTGTTACACATTATTATTTAGATGCTCCGTAAAGAACAGGGTTAGTGTCGGGGTCGTTGTACATCTTCATTTGCTTGTACACCTTCATGTACTTCTTGCCGGCAGCGATGTCGTCGAGAAGCTGGTCGATGGCTGATGCGAGGTCGTTGTGCTGCTCGTTCAGGACATCGAGTTTGCTCTGGCATGTTGCAATGTGCTGGGCTGATGCGTCGGTGCGCTCAACCTGCTCTTTCATGTGATAAATCTTGAGTGCAAGAATGCTCAGGCGGTCGATAGCCCATGCCGGACTTTCTGTGTTGATAGTAGCGCCGTCGAGGGCAGCTACGTTATGATATTTAGTGTAGAAGTAACTGTCAATGCGTTCAACCAAGTCGGTACGGTCTTGATTGCTCTTGTCTATTCTTCGCTTAAGAATCAGAGCCGCCTGCGGATCAATCTGTGGATCGCGTATAATGTCTTCGAAGTGCCACTGCACTGTGTCTATCCAATTTTTAAGATACAGGTCTGCTTCTATCGTTCCTGCCTGATAAGGATTGCTGATAGGGGTGTCAACGTTATCCGTTTTGTGATAATCGTTTATGGCCTGATTGAAGATAGACCAACTTTTCTCTGTAAAAGTCATTCCTATTGATTTTTTTATTTTTTAGTTGGCAAATATACTTATTCTTTCACTAATACCAAACTATTATTGTATAAAAAGCGTTATTTGCGTGCTTTTGAGTACGTTTTGTACGTCAGACGGTCTTCGCTGATGGTTATCATATATTGCTGAATGATAGCCTTTAGCTCTTTCTCCATCTGCGCCTGCTCTGGCACTTTGCCGGCGAGATTCTGCTTCAGAAAGAGGTCAGTCTTGAATTTGTACATTCCTGTAACACGCGTGCCGTCGAACTGCATCATGTAATCATTCTTGATATACTGATATATGCCGTTGTTGTAGTTTACGGCAGATGTTTCTTCGGCAGGAGTATTGATAAGGTCCTTTCCGAAGGCGAGATACGGTTTGTCGTAGCCAAGAAGCTGGAGCACGGTTGGCATGATGTCAATCTGCTGTGCAATTTTCTCGGTGTCGTAGCCCTTCAGTTTCAGTCCCGGAGCATAGAAGATAATCGGAACGGAATAAAGATTGAGGTCGGTTTCGTAAACCGGATGGCATTTCTGGTTTGTATGGTCGGCAGTAAGCACGAAAATCGTGTTGTTGAACCATTTCTGCTTGCTCGCGCTCTCGAAGAATCTTCTCAGGGCATAGTCGGTGTATCTTATGCACTTGTGAATCTCGAGTTTTCCTTCGGGGAAGGTATTCTTGTACTTCTCGGGAATGTTGAACGGATGGTGCGACGAAACGGTGAAGATGGCGGTCATGAAAGGTTGCTTGAAACGGCTCATCTCGTCGCAGTAGAACTGCATGAACGGCTCGTCCCAGATGCCCCAGTTGCCGTCGAACTCTTTCTCGCCCTTGTAATTTGGGTCGTTGTCGAACTCTGTTCTGCCGTAATATTCGCTGAAGCCGGTAGCCTTGGCAAACGCCTCGAAGCCCATAGAGCCGTTCGATGCTCCGTGGAAGAAAGCCGTCTTGTAGCCGATGGATTTCAGTTCTCCGGCAAGTCCCGAAACGGTGTTGAGGGCGGCCGGGGTTACGAAGAACGGCTCGACAAACATCGGGATGCTCGAAAGAATTGACGGCATTCCGTCGATGCTTTTTCTGCCGTTGGCGTATGAATATTTGAACGTAAGACTCTCGTTCACAAGGCTGTCTACGAACGGCGTGTAGCCCTCGTATCTGCCGTCTTCGAGTTCCTTATTGAGTGCGCCGATATGTTCTTTCGCAAAACTCTCAACGATGAGTACCACTACGTTCATCTTTTTTAGCGCAGTTGTGTCTGCATCATTCTTCTGACGGATGGGGCAGAAAATCTGTTCGGCCTCGCTGTCGCTGAAATATTGTGGATTCTTGTATGCGTTCTTTCCTACGGTTCTTATCAGGCAGAAAGGCGTGTTCAGAACCAATGCCGTTTCTATCGGCTTGTTTACATACTGATTGGCGTTGCCCACGGCGATAGGGCGGACTTGCCTGCCAATTCCGCCGCGCATTCCGCACACTATGCCGAAGCCGAGCGCGCCGAGGACGATTGTCTGCAACGCATAGTAAACGGGGAGTGACGACGGCTTGTACTTGCTTTTTAGCGGACTAAGATAAAGTTTGTAGAGCGCGTAAAAAAGCAGGATTCCGGCAATGACGAAGTACCAGTGTATCAGAAGTTCATGGCCAATGATTCCGCCGATGTTGTCTTCGTTTCCGAATTCCTTGAAGACCGATGCGTCTGTTCTTCGACCGGTATATTTGAAATAGACGGCATCCATCAGGTTGACGATTATGGCGATGGAATTGACGGTGACGAACAGGATTCTGCCAAGAACATCGGCAAACTTGCAATATTTGTAGTGCAGCGGAATGAGATAAATAACCGCCAGCAGAATGTTTGTGTATAGGGGAGCCGATACGGTGAAACTCCACCAGCCGTGAAACATCAGACTGAGAATCAGCGCGTTGACGTACGAACCGCTGTTTTCGAAATAGAACAGAAGTCCGCAGATGAAGTATGCCGCAAAGACCAAAAGTATATTCCAGACGATTGAAATGAGTTGGATTTTCAGAAATCCCGTTGTCTTGTCCTCAGAAATCATTGTACGTTTTAATTTGTTTCTGCAAAGGTATAAAAAAATAGTTTTCGGCAATAAAACGACAAAATAATATATGCGAGCAAGGGGCAACTAATCGTGTAAAAATATACAAAACAATGAATCATCATACAGAAAAAACGCTAAAAACAACTTCTGAGGTTCGGGTTAAGTTCGGGTTAGGTTCGAGATGCGTATATTGATGCAATTACGAGGGTTGCTTTTTTTATTGCAATATCCAATACACACCTAATCTTAGAAATATCAAATCATATCCCGTTCATTTATTTTTTTGCGAAGGAACACAAAAAAGATTGTAAAGTTCTTAATATCCCATTGTCAAAATGTAAACATTATTGATTTGTGCCGAACAGCGGAATAATATAGGCTTGTGCCTTACCGAAGAAAGCCAGAAAACTTTAATAATTATTTAAAGTTTTTTGCGTATTTTTGCAGCCGCAAAGAAATATTCATCATGAATCAATTTTTATACAAACTATTGTACCATGCAGCCCGCTTGTTTTCAAGGCTGCCTTTCAGGGTACTTTACATATTGTCTGATTTTGTTTTTTTTATTGCATATTGTTGCATTGGCTACAGACGCAAGGTCGTTCAGACAAATCTAAGAAATTCGTTTCCTGATAAAAGTAAGGCTGAGTTGACCGAGATAGAGCGAAAGTTCTACCACAACTTGTGCGATTACTTCTTCGAGACGATAAAACTCTTGGATATGGACGAGAAAGAGATGCTCAGACATTTTAAGGTTGAGAATGTCGGTATTGTTGATGAAGCCTTGGATAATGATCGCAACGTGGTTCTATATTTGTCACATACATTTAATTGGGAATGGCTTGTATCTATGAACCTGTTTGTCAATTATAAGAATGAGAATGTCGTGGTAGGTCAGATTTATCATCCGCTCGAAAATAAGTATTTCGACAAGTTGTTCCTCGACATCCGCAGCGTTTTCGGTCAGAAGAACATTGCAATGAGCGATACGTTGCGAACGCTTATCAGACTGAAAGGCGAAAACAAGAAATTCTTTATCGGCAGCATTGCCGATCAGGTTCCGATATGGAGCGCGATAGGCGGCTTTGTCGATTTCATGCATCAAGACACGGCTGTTCTTTCTGGCTCAGAACGAATCTCAAGAAAATTTGATGCTGTGGTGGTTTATGGTGATATGATAAAGGACGGCCGAGGTAAATATCGTTGCGTAATTTCTAAGATATGTGACGATACAAAGCAGCTTCCCGATTTTGAGATTACAAGGATATTCTTCGGAAGACTTCAGGCATCGTTGGAAAGCGACCCAGCAAACTGGCTGTGGAGTCATCGCCGATGGAAACGCACAAGAGAAGGATATGAGCAGTTCCTTAGAGACAAGAAGATTTCGAAGCAGTATCAAGGCTAATTTGTAAGTATGAAGTTTTTAAGAAAAATCCGAAGCGGTAAGAATGTGAGGATTAAATACTATATTTATAGTTACGTTTATTTGCACATTCCTCGTTTCGTTCTGAAAATACGATTAAACCGCCTGCTGGTGAATGTGGCGAAACGCAAAGATTATGATGAGATAAGAGACCGCGTTGACTATTATTGCAAGCTTTCCGATGCTTCGGCTGCCGACAAGAAAGAATGGATGAACCATTTCGTTGCCATTGGCAAGCAGAAGATTGTCCGTCCAAAGGTGTATTATTTCGACTCATATTGCTATGCCCGATATTTTAATCCCGGCATGAAGTGGAATCTGTGTACCGGAGACGTGAATTACGTTCCTCAGATTCCTTCGATAACAAAAAGTCGTCCTATAGGCAATGATAATGCCAATGCCACATTGCTAAACTTAGACAAAATCCGCCATTTCATATTTCTTAAAGACAAAAAGAAATGGACTGACAAGCGAGACATGATTATATTCAGAGGCGCGTTGGGGCAGAAAGACGGAAATGAGTTTAAGCAGAACAGATACAAGTTCATGAAGATGTACTTTGGCAATCCGATGTGCGACCTTGGCGAGATTGCCGAAGGCGGAAAATGTGTTAATCCGGAGTGGCAGAGTCCTAAACTGACATTGTATCAGCATCTTGACTATAAGTTTATCCTTTCTCTCGAAGGAAATGATGTTGCCAGCAATCTGAAGTGGGTTATGTCGAGCAACAGCATTGCCGTAATGCCGAGACCAACATGCGAAAGTTGGTTTATGGAAGGCAGACTGATACCAAACGTACATTATATCGAGATTTCTCCGACGTTCGAAGACTTGGAGGAAAAACTGAATTATTATATCAATAATCCAGGCGAGGCGCAGAAGATTATCGATAATGCTCATGAGTATGTAAAGAAATTCCGCAACAGAAAGCGAGAAGAAATCGTGTCTTTACTCGTGTTGCAGAAATATATAAACAAAACAAACATCTGAAATGCAAAATAGCAATCCTATTATATCTGTCGTTACAGTAACATTCAACGCATTGCCACTGTTGAAGAAAACCATGCAAAGCGTTGAATCTCAGAATTATGAGAATATTGAATACTTGATAATCGATGGCGCATCGTCCGATGGAACAGCCGACTATCTTGAGAAATACGATGGAAGAAACATTAAGTTCGTGAGCGAGCCTGACGGTGGAATCTATGATGCCATGAACAAAGGCGTAAAAATGGCTTCGGGCGATTATTGCATCTTTATGAATGCCGGCGATTGCTTCGCGTCGCCTACGGTTGTTTCGGATGTCTTTTCATCTGGCAAAAATTCGGCAGATGTAATATACGGAGATATCCTAAAGAATGGAATGCTGAAGCAAGCCCTTACTCCACGCAACTGCCACAAGATGTTCTATTGCCATCAGGCGGTTTTTGTAAAGACGGAGTGCCTGAAAATGTTTCCGTTTGACATAAAATACCGAATGTCGGCAGATTTCAAGCAGGCGAAGCAGCTTTTCCTTAACGGAAACAGCTTTCTTAAACTTGATATGCCAGTTGCTATATTCGACACCTCGGGTGTGTCGAACACCAACCGCTCGGCAGGATTGTGGGAGAATATGACTGTGATATGCGAGGTTGACGGCTTCCTCGACAAGGTGCGTCTGTTGCCGCGGTTGTATTTTACCTACCTTATGTGCTGCTTACGTGGTAAGTAAAGTCCGATTGCCGAACTCTTCTATTGCTTTCTTGTAGGTCTTTACTGTTTCCTTTGCTGTATTATCCCAAGTAAACAGTTTCAGACGCTCGTTGCCCTTTGCCACAAGCTCGTCTCTGTACGACTTGTTGTCAAGAATTTTTGTTATCGACTGAATGAGTGCCCCGACGTTTGTTGCCTCAAAATATTCGGCAGCATCGCCGGCAACTTCAGGAAAACAACTTGCCTTGCTCAGAACTACAGGACATTGGTTTGAGAATGCTTCGAGAATAGGAATTCCAAATCCCTCGTATAGAGAAGGATAAACAAACATCTCTGCATTTCGGTACAGAAGTGCCAGCGTATTGTCGTCTATGCTGCTGAAAACAAATACTTTGTTGCTGATGTTCTTCTGTGCGAACAAGGCTTTCTCTTCTTTCGACAGTTTTCTGCCTGTAAGCACAAGGTTGATGTCTGGGCGCGTTTTTGAAATCTGCTCAAAAGCCTCGACAAGGGTGCTGAAGTTCTTGTATCTTCGTCGCTCGCCAACGTACAGAATGTAGTTGTCGGGCAGTTGCAAACGTTTGTCTTCTACCGCCTTCATCGGTGCTATGCCGTGATAAATTACATCAATCTTGCTTTCGTCAATGCCATAAATCTTGATTATGTCTTGCTTTGTACGTTCGCTTATGGCAATTATTCTTGTTGCCTTTTCTGCCAAGAGCCTTTTGTTTGCATAGATTGGGTCGTTAGGCGAGAAATATTTGGGCAGCACCTCGTGAGTCATGTCGTGTATTGTCAGCACGAATGGCTTTCCGTCGAGATATTTTACGAAATAAGGGTCGTAATATGATGGGTGAAAGATGTCGAAATTGCCTTTCTTTATCTCGGCAATGCTACTTTGTCTGTTTAGTTTTCTGAAGAGTCCTTCGGCGATCTTGAATACTCTGGCATTGATATGCGTATGTTCAGCCTTTGCAAAGTTTCTGATATACTGATTCATAGAAAATGCAATCGAAATCTTGGCAGAGACATCCGTCATTCTTGATATAATCTCAAAGAAATAGCGAGTGATGCCGCCGAATCTTTGAATGTGAAATGCTTGGTAATCAGTTAGAACTCTAAGGCTCGGCTCTATTTCTTTGGATGATTTCATTTTTCTTGTTCTGTTTTGTTAAACGGTATGCAAAGGTAATATTTTCTTTTAAGAAAAGGCTACATCGCGATTTAAACTTTGCTGGTTTGTAGGAATGTGATGTTCGTCGTTGTCTTAATTAAATCGTAAATTCAGCATAAAACTACATTAAATAGTTGTATCTTTGCATTAAATATAAAATCCGTAAATGATAATAGCATTCGATGCCAAGCGCGCTGCACAAAATCGCACGGGGCTTGGAAACTACAGCCGTTTTGTGCTCGATATTCTTTCGCAGCATACGCCAGACAATAAATTCCTTCTTTATGCTCCAAACCCTAAGAAGGCATCGTGCCTTGGTGCTTACAAGGACAATGAAAAGTTCGAAATCCGCTATCCTAAGTCGGTTTTCGGAAAGATGTTCCGCTCGTTGTGGCGAACTTTTGGCATAACATCGTGTGTGCAGAAGAGCGGCGCGCAGATTTTCCACGGTCTGAGCAACGAACTTCCGCTTAATATCAGAAAGGCTAAATCGGTAAAGAGCATCGTTACCGTTCATGACCTAATCTTCTTGCACTGTCCGCAGTATTACAGTGCGATAGACCGCTTCTTGTACAATTACAAATATCGCCGTTCGTGTCTTAATGCCGACCACATAATTGCCGTGAGCGAGTATACGAAGCGCGAGATAATGCGGCTTTACGGTATTCCGTCGGAGAAGATAACCGTGGTTTATCAAGGATGCGACAAGGCTTTTGCGCAGCGCGAGCCCGAGAGCAAGCTCCGCGAGGTGCGCAAGATTTACTCGCTGCCTCACCAATACATTCTGTACGTTGGTAGCATTGAG
>JBGUGY010000016.1:0-6577 GCA_045111775.1 Bacteroidaceae bacterium
GAAGTCGCGAATCAAACCCTTACTACAACAAAAAATAAAAGCAAATGAAATATATCCGCCAAATTCTAATACCATTCATAATAATACTGTTGTACGGCTGCGACAGACCATCGTCTGCCGACATTACCGTACTGTACACAAGCGATGTCTACGGATTCATCTTTCCGTACGACCTGCAAACCGACAGCACAAACAACGGCTGTCAGGCCAGTTTCGCCACGCTTGTAGACGAGCAGAGGGCGATAAACGGCGACTACATGCTTGTGCTTGACAACGGAAACAAGTGCGTGGGCTCGGCCGTAAACACATACTTCAACTTCATCGACACAATTAGCGAACCTGTATATTTCAAGGCAGAAAGGATGATTGGCTACGATGCCACCGGCGTGGGCGTGCGCGACCTCGAGGTGAGCGAGACCATCAATCCAACAAGGCACGACGAAAGTTCGTGTCCGCCAAGAGTGTGTGCCAACATCATAAACAAGCACACCGGAAAACCTCACTTCACACCTTATTTCACAAAAGACATAAACGGAATAAAGGTTGCCGTTCTGCCAATGACATCGCCCAACATCGTGGGCATTCCGCAGGAAGAGAGAGAGAATATCTACATCGAGGACATGGTTGAGTGCGCACAGAAATGGGTGAAGGTAATCAGAGAGAAAGTAAACCCCGACGTTCTTATCGGAATGTTCTGCTGCAACTCGAACTACCAAAAAGACAACACTAACATCGACAGCAACAAGAATCCAAACGGAGGAATTCCGGCAGCCATTAAGGTGGCAGGATTCGACCTCATTCTGCTGGGCGATGCCGAGAGTGGCGAAGAAAGCATCTGGACAATAAACAACTACAACGGCGACAACATAACGGTTATTCAGCTTGCACAAGGATGCAGCACCGCCGGACAAGCACGCATCCATCTGGATAAAGACCCGAAGACAAACCGATACACAAAGCGCGTGTTTGCAACAATCGTCGAACTCGACAGCTACGAGCCAAAAGCTGACATTTCTGAAAACTGCAAGGCCGAGTTCGACTCGGTTTACAAGTGGTTCAACAAACCAATCGGCTATCTGGTAGACGATCTTTACGGCGACAAGTCGATGTACGGCCCCGACTATTACCGCAACCTGATACACAACATTCAGCTATACTACACAAAGGCCGATGTCTCGATGAGCAGCGCGCTGCTTGCCGGCGACACAATAAAGGCTGGCCCAATGAGCATGAAGCGCATATACGGTCTGTATCCGTTCGAAAACCAGCTCTACACGGTAAGGATGAGCGGACAAGACATCATCAACTATCTTGAATGGGGATTCAGCAACCAGTACGAGACGATGACGCACGAGAATGCTCCGCTGCTGAAGCTGAAGCGAGATACAAAAGGTCACATAATCTATCGCGAAGACGGCAGACCGTATCTAAATGCGAATCCGAACATCTACACATGCGCCGCCGGTATTTCGTACACCGTAGACCTTACAAAACCCGAATTTCAGCGAGTAAGAATAGACTCGTTCTGCGACGGAAGGCGATTCTGCCCTAAACAAACATACATCGTTGCAATGAACTCTTATCAGATTAGCGACGGCGGATATTACATCAGCAAAGGTCTGAAATGGGACAACGCCACGCTCGAACAGCATACAAATCCGACACAGAACAACAACATCCGACTGTACATCGGAAAGTATTTCCAGATGAAGAAGAAAGTCGGACTCGAGTTCAGAAGAGACTGGATGCCATCGCCCGAAAAATGGTTCAGAACGGCACGACACCGCGAGGAAAAAGAATTACATCCGGTGTGGAACGGAAACAACGCACCGGGACAAGACTGATAATAGAAGACAAAAACTAAAGCGAGGATTCCGCTTTAGTTCTTGTCTTCTATATATCGCAATACACTCTCGGCACATCGCTCGCCATCAACTCCAGCCGAAACAATTCCGCCGGCATATCCTGCGCCCTCGCCGCAAGGAAAAAGTCCTTTGATTTCGACATGCTGAAGTGTTTCCTTGTCGCGCACAATTCGCACGGGCGACGATGTTCGAGTCTCGACACCAATCATCACGGCTTCGTTGGTAAGAAAGCCACGGCTCATCTTTCCGAACTGCACAAAGCCCTTAGACAATCTGCCGCTTATGAATTCGGGCATCCAGAAATGCAGAGGCGACGAAATAAGTCCCGGACTATAAGATGAATCAGGCAAGTCGTAACTGAGTTTTCGGTTCACAAAATCAGCCATTCGCTGCGCCGGAGCAGTCTGGCGCATGTTTCCAGCCTTCCAATTCTGCTTTTCGAGCGCATCTTGAAACTGCATCATCGCAAGCGGATGAGAAGCATCGAGATGAGTTGCGTCGAAGCCTTCGTCCTTCAATCCGCCAACATATTCAGAAATGAAACTTTTCATCGACTTTTCAGCCAAATCCTTGGGATGAAGTTCGACAACCATTCCAGAGTTGCTCCACTTCGAACCTCGGTTAGACGGACTCATGCCGTTTACCACAATCTGGTGAGGACCGCTCGCCGCAGGCACAACGAATCCGCCCGGACACATGCAGAACGAATACACACCTCTGCCATCAACCTGATGAACAAACGAATATTCGGCTGCCGGAAGATATTTTCCTCTTCCCTGACGGTTATGATACTGAATGCAGTCGATAAGATGCGAAGGATGCTCAAGACGCACTCCCACCGCCAAGCCTTTAGCCTCAACGTGCACATTATTATTGTAGAGCCAGCGATAGACATCGCGCGCGCTATGACCAGTTGCCAAGATTACCGGACCGAGCATCTCCTGTTCCTGCCCAGTATCGAGATGCTTAACCACGATGCCCTTCACCTCGTTTTTCTCGATGATGATTGACTCCATTCGGGTTTGGAAGTGAACCTCGCCGCCACACTCGAGAATCGTGTTTCGCATATTCTCGATAACTCGCGGAAGTTTGTCAGTTCCGATATGCGGATGCGCATCGACAAGGATAGACGTGCTTGCGCCGTGCTGGCAGAAGACATTCAGAATCTTATCGATGTTTCCTCTCTTCTTGCTTCTGGTATAGAGTTTACCGTCGGAATACGCACCTGCTCCACCCTCGCCAAAACTGTAGTTGCTCTCGCTGTCAACCTTGTGCTCGCGCGAGATTCGGGCGATATCCTGCTTGCGATCGCGGACATTCTTTCCGCGCTCAACCACAACAGGACAAAGTCCAAGCTCGATAAGACGAAGTGCGGCGAACAATCCGCCGGGACCTGCGCCAACGACCAAGACCTTCGGCTTGCCTTCGACATTTCTGTACTCGGTGCGCACAAACTCATCGTCCTGCGGCTGTTCGTTAATGTAGGCACGAACCTTAAGATTAACCATCACGGTGCGCTGACGGGCATCGATGCTACGTTTCAGCACACGCACCGCAGTCAGCGTGCGAATGTCGAGTCCTTCCTCGTGCGCAATGAAATCCTTAACCGCCTGTTCGTTTACCGCGTTCTGCGGCAGCACTCTATACTGAAATTCCTTTATCATAAGAAATATAAATAATGTGTTTAAGCGAGCAAAATTAGCCAAAAATCGCCAAATATCGGGCAAGGCTGAAACAAAAATCAAAATCAGCCAAATTATTTTGCAAAATTCGGAAAGATTGTGCATTTTTGCAGTCGAAACCTAAAAAAACAAAACAAAAATGAAAAGAAAAATGAACAGACTTTTACTCTCGCTTGTCTTTTTGTTTGCCTTTGGCATAAGCCACAGCAATGCACAGGCACAACTCAGTTTCAAGGGAGTAGACCTAAACCAATCGCCTAAAGACGTAGCCTTCATTCTGCAACGACAGAAAGGCTTTGTATTCAACCAAGAAACTGCCAACGGAATTTACCTGAAAGGTGAATACTGCGGATGCAAGTGCATCGTTTACATAAAGGCATATCGCGACAATCCAAAGGGCGTTGAAAAACTTGTATGCTACATGGAAGACTATACCGAGGAAGTTCAGAACGGGATGGTTGAGCATCTGACAAAACGCTACGGCGAGACAAATGCCGAGGATTTTTACTGCCGATACGGACGCATAGAACCGACCTATTCTGTAATAATGACAGCCGTAGACCACTTCCTTCTACTCAGCTTCTACACGCATCAAATAGAGTATTAAAAAGGTTCAAAAGCCATAAAAACGGTAAAAACATCTTAAAAAATGCAAAAAAAAGGCATTATGACGAATAATAACCTACATAAAATTTGTATATGTGAGTTTTTTCGTTACCTTTGCCACCGTTATTAACGGAATTTTCGGTAAATTACTTTAATAGATTCTAGTATGAACAAATCACAGTTAATTGATGCTATCGCAGCTAAAAGCGGCCTTAGCAAAGCAGATTCAAAGAAAGCTCTTGAAGGCACTATCGACGCCATCACAGCAGCATTGAAAGAAGGCGATAAAATTGCTCTTGTAGGTTTCGGAACATTCTCAGTAGAGGAAAGAGCTGCAAGAACTGGTATCAACCCAGCAACACGCGAGAAGATTGAAATCGCTGCAAAGAAAGTCGCTAAATTCAAGGCAGGCGCAGAACTTTCTGAGGCTATAAAGTAACAAAAAAACTTAAATAGCTAAATAGAGGGGATGTTTCATTACATCTCCTCTATATTTTTAAATTCTCCGACAAGATTTTTTTCAGCCAACTATAATTTAGAAACAACATTGCTATAACCATCATGAGAAAAATTCTGTTCATACTCTCGCTTGTTCTTTGTCTATGCGCCTACGGGCAGGGCTACCATCTTGGAGTAAACAAGAGCGTGGCTATAAAAGGCAAAGTTGAAAACGGATACAACTTCTGGCTGTATAGCCCCGACTCGCTGCAAGCATCGGAAAAGAAACCGCTCATTATCTTCCTGCACGGAAAAAGTCTGTCGGGAACAGACATGAACCGCGTGCTCAGATACGGAACGATAAAGGCTATTAACAAGTATCATCTGGCAATAGATGCCTACGTCATCGCACCGCAGACAACAAACGGATGGAATCCTGACAAGATTATGAATATCGTGAACTGGATGAAGTCGAACTGCAATATCGACACAACCCGAATCTATGCCCTCGGAATGAGCATGGGCGGATACGGAACTGCCGACCTCTGCGCCGCTTATCCCGACAAGATTGCAGCCGGAATAGAGATTTGCGGAGGATGCTCGCGACGCGATGTGTCGGGACTGAGCAAACTGCCTTTCTGGATTTTTCACGGAACAGCCGACAGAGCCGTGGCTTACAGCACTGCAACAACGCTGTCTGAGAAGATTAAGCAGAACGGCGACTCACGACTTCTGTTCACAAAACTGAAGGGTTACAACCATGGACAGCCTGAGCGCATCTTCAACATAATCGAGACATACGACTGGCTGATGTCGCACAGCCTTACAGATGAGGACCGCCCCGTAAACAAGGATTACTACGATGTAATTACGGTAGAGAAACTGACCTACAAAGCGAGCAGCAACTACACTAGATAACCGTAAGTCTGTTTTCGGAAACCACAAAATGAATGTCGATGCCACCAAAAGTCATTCCGTACACACGGCTGGCATCGTGCTGATAGTGCGGTCGCGGGTCGTTTGAGAGAATCTGTTCGAGTGCAAGAATCTTTCTTCGAGCCTCATCTGCTCCAAATTTATCGGCAAACAGATTGGCAAGGCGTTCTTCTGCACCATCGGCATAACACACATCGAGCAAAGGCTGATTCTGCTGAATGGCATCGGTAAAGCCTCCGACGGCATCGGGAATGCAATCGGCATAAGGCAGATAAGGCTTGACATCGTAAATTGGAGTACCGTTCATAAGGTCGGCACCTTCGACAACAAGCACGGGCGCATCGGCACAGTCAAAATCTATTGAAACGAGCCTTACGACCGACAATCCTATCGCATTAGGGCGGAACGGCGAACGAGTGGCAAAGACTCCTACCCTCTTGTTTCCGCCAAGACGCGGAGGGCGGACGGTCGGACTCCATTTGTCCTTGTGGGTTTCTGAAAAATCCCACAGCAGCCAGATATGACTGAATCCGTCGAGTTCTCGGAATGCTTCCGGGTTGCGGAATTCGTGGGCGAAAACAATGCGGGCGGTAAGTTCTTTCACAACACCGCTCTGGCGAGGAATGCCGAACTTTGAGTCAAAATCACATTCAATATGCGCTATGGGTAAAATTTCCATATCTTTATTTCAAAAATTATTACAAAGTTAAAATGAATATTTGTATTTTTGCAAAAATCAATAAAAAATGAAATCTAACATAATACTATTCATCTTATCAGCACTATTGTTTTTAGGATGCCAAAAGAACAAATGCTATACTATAAACGATGGTTTTAAATCAATGAAACCAAACTGTTTTGAGAAGGCAATCAGAAAAGACAACGTAACGATTGTTGACGTGCGGAAGATAAGCGAGTTTGTCGAAGGACACATAGACGGAGCAATAAATATCGATGTGCTGTCGAGCGACTTCAGAAACCGAGCCTTGGCAATTCTGCCAAAGGAGAATGTCATTGCGGTTTACTGCCGAGGCGGAAAACGCTCGAAAA
>JBGUGY010000017.1:0-10433 GCA_045111775.1 Bacteroidaceae bacterium
ACCGTTGAGAAGTGCCCCATCGGCGTTATCTACATCATCGCCGTGTTCGTAATCTTCTTCTGGAGCGCGTTCGAGCAGGCAGGCTCATCGCTCACAATCTTTGCCGACAAGCAGTGCGACCGCCACATCGGCAGCTGGGAGATGCCTACAACATGGTTCCAGAGCATCAACCCTATCGTTGTTGTCTGCTTCGCTCCTGTAATGGCAACATTGTGGGAGACTCTTGCAAAGCACAAGCTCGAGCCAGCATCACCTGTTAAGCAGGCTATCGGCTTGGGACTTCTGGCTTTGGGATATGTCGTAATCGCATACGCTACATCTGGCGTTTCTGACGGTGCAAAGACATCAATGTGGTGGCTGTTTGCCCTCTACTTCATTCACACACTGGGCGAACTTTCACTCTCTCCTATCGGACTCTCAATGGTTAACAAGCTGTCTCCAGCGCGCCTTGCATCATTGCTGATGGGTGTATGGTTCATGAGCAACGCAGCAAGTAACATCCTTGCCGGCAAGTTGGCAACTCTTCTGCCAGTAGCAGGCGAGCCAGCCAAGAGCTTCTGCGGAATCCAGATTGCAAACCTTACCGACTTCTTCACACTCTTTGCCGTGATGGCAGGCGTTGCATCAGTATTGCTGTTCTCCCTCTGCCCATTGCTTAAGAAGATGATGAAGGGTATCGAATAATACTGAATCAAAAGAAAAAACAATCAACCAATAACAAATGAACAGAATAGGATTTGACAACGACAAGTATCTGAAGATACAGTCGGAGCACATAAAAGAGCGCATCGCCAAGTTCGGCAACAAGCTGTATCTCGAACTCGGCGGAAAGCTCTTCGACGATCATCATGCAAGCAGAGTGCTGCCGGGTTTCCAGCCCGACAGCAAGCTGCGAATGCTGAGTCAGCTTAGCGACACGGCAGAGATTGTAATCGTCATCAGTGCTGTGGATATCGAGAAGAACAAGATGCGCGGCGACCTCGGCATTACTTACGACGAGGATGTGCTACGCCTCAGAAGCGAGTTCCAGAACCGCGGCTTTCTCGTAAGCTCGGTAGTAATAACACACTACAACGGACAGAGCAGCGCCGATGCCTACCGCGCACGTCTTGAGCGCATGGGCATAAAGGCTTACTTCCACTACACCATCGAGGGCTATCCTCACAACGTGGCTCTCATCGACTCCGACGAGGGATTCGGCAAGAACGACTATGTTGAAACAACGCGTCCGCTTGTCATTGTCACAGCTCCCGGTCCGGGTTCGGGCAAGATGGCTGTCTGCCTTAGCCAGCTCTACAACGAGCACAAGCGCAACATTGAGGCAGGATATGCCAAGTTCGAGACCTTCCCTGTATGGAGTCTTCCGCTGAACCACCCCGTAAATATCGCATACGAGGCTGCAACGGCAGACTTGAACGACATCAACATGATTGACCCGTTCCATCTTGAGGCATACAACAAGATTGCCATCAATTACAACCGCGACATCGAAATCTTCCCGGTACTGAACGCCTTGTTCGAAGGCATCTACGGCGAGAATCCTTACAAGAGCCCTACCGACATGGGCGTAAACATGGTTGGCTTCTGCATCAGCGACGATGACGCCTGCCAGGAGGCAGCCAAGGACGAGATTATACGCCGATACTACACCGCCCTTAACCAACTGGCAAGCGGCGCGTGCAACGACAACGAGGTGTCGAAAATCAAACTTCTGTTCAATCAAGCAAAGATTAACACCGACTATCGCAAGACGACCGTTGCGGCACGTCAGCGCAAGGAGCAGAACGGCAAGCCATCGGCTGCCATCGAACTTAACGACGGCACAATAATCACAGCCGAGCAGAGCGACCTTCTCGGTCCGAGCGCCGCGCTCATTCTGAACTGCACGAAGTATCTCGCAGGAATCAGTCATGAGATAAAGCTCATTCCGCAGAACATGATTGAGCCGATACAGAAGACCAAGACTGAGTATCTGGGCAGCAAGAATCCACGTCTGCACACCGACGAGGTGCTCGTTGCGCTGTCTGTTCTGAGTCAGCACGACGAGAACTGCCGAAAGGCTCTGGAGCAGCTTCCGGAACTGCGCGGCTGTCAGGTTCATTGCACGGTGATGCTCAGCGAGGTTGACCGCAAGATTTTCAAGAAACTTGGCGTTGGTCTGAGTTGCGACCCGGCAAAGAAGAAATAAATTTTGCTTATATAAAAAAAACGATGTCCCTTTCAATTTCGGGGCATCGTTTTTTTTATGTCTGTTCGGAATAAATATCTACTATTACGTGAGTTCGGGATTAAATTCAATATTTCTCCTACTTCTTGTTGATTTTATAAAAGTTACAATACTTAGTATCTGTGTATTATAGACGGCTGAAAGCATCTCCGCTAAATAAGAGGGTGTGTCAAAATAAACACTCTGAAGGAGTGCTCCATCTGTCGCAATGGGCGACCGCTTTCAGGGTCGATTATATTTGCATCATTCCAGCCCCGCAGATCCTACGGATACTGCGGTTACTGAGAGGTGTCGCTTTCAGCGTCATTCCGAATAATCATTTTCTAAATACAAAAAGGAGAATCTTATCCCGACACCACGTACTATCGTTCTAAACAATCCTTGATTATTCTTGCCGTCTTATCATCAACAGACAGATTGTTTTTCGCGAAGAATAATTTTAGCGATTCAGCAAAGTCCTTGTATGCCTGTTTGTAATGGTAATTGTATGCCATTATGAACGAGGCAAAAATGACATTCTCGAGGCTGAATTTCGTTTTGCTTTTTTCATAAAACCCCGTGTCGCCATAGGCTATTATTCGTTTAATGAATACCTCTTGTGTATTTCCACGATTTATAATGTCCTCAAGTGCTTGCTGACCGTTTTTATCATATTTCTCGCGTAACTCTTTCAGTATATTTTGACCATACTGTCCGCTGCCTCTCCGCCAATAACGATACCCGAATTTGTCAACAACCGATTTATACTTGCGAGCATATATCTGTTTGCTCAGTATGGTATCTTTCGGCAGATAAATACCGTCTTTGTATAACTTCCACATCTCCTCATCATACTTAGATTTCATTGGTTCAAGATAAGCGTAAATAAAATTAAAACACTCCTTGCTCATTCTTATTGGCTTATAATAGAGCGTGTCAGCATTATCTACGATTTCATTCAGGCATATATAATAAGAATCAACTAAGACATAGATGTCATACGAGGCATAGTTGTAATTGTATTTATTAGCATAATACAGACTATACACAAATCGCTCGGAACTGGGTAGCCCCCATGTGAGTTCATTAAAGGCATTTTCATCATATTTTTTTAAGCAATTCTTTTTGTGAAGCTCAACATCCTTTCCGTCGTAAACAACAATGGTGGATTTGCCACGAACCTTGCCTTTCGCAACATGCTTGTTTTGTGAAAATCCTAAGATGCTCACAAGTAAAAGCGTTATTGTAATAAGTGTTTTCATTTAGTTTCGTTTATATTTAACAAATCTCAACGTTCTGCCGAATTTGCGAGCGAGCTCTGTTTGCTTGCTACAAAAGGGAGGCAAGAGCGTTCTTATAATTTCACATTGTTTTCCATATATGAAATTATCTCATCCATTCTGTCATAATATTCCGCAACACTTAGTTCGTGATGATGAAGCAACCATTCTGCGCGTTCAAGTACCTTTTTCTTAAGTGTGGGATAGTTATCTCTGTCAACCAAATAGCCTAAAGTTAGATACACAAAAATCCAGTTCGCTCCAGCTTCGGGTAATTCCTCCTCTCCTTTTATTTGCGGTACAACAATCTTATTATAGAAATCATTCAGAGTTGCGTATTCCTCGCACATGTCAGATAAATTTTCTTTTAATGTAGAGCATAGTTGCGGAAACTTTTCTTCGTAATCGGAAAAATCGTATTTGAACGTGATTTCTCGTTCATCCTCTGTACCATTGTTGTACCGCATTATTTGTGGAGATAATCTTTGCAAATTAAGAGGTATAATAACATCATATTTTTCAAACCATTTGGCGAGAATGTCAAAACGCCTTCCATAGACAGGACGTATTACACATGATTCATCCTCATAATCTCTCCAATGTTGTAAATCAGCAGCAATAAACCCATCTCCATTGCGAAAAATTAAGAGGTTTTCTGATTTTATGAATTTATAATCAGAAAAGAATTTATCTGTTTTTATATCCGAAACGATTGTTTTAAATAATTCTCTCTTCATCTATTTTGAGTTAATATATGTTCAATTTATACCCATGTTCCGCCAAATCTGCAATTCAGCAGCATAGATTATGGAAATTTGCCGTTAGAATTCAGTTTGTTTGCAACCAAAGGAAGGTAAGAACTCACTTTATTCCCAGCCACAAAAATAACAACTTTTTTATTCTTGCACAACACAAAACATTGTATTTTTCAGCGGTGGGAATTCTTGCGTCCCTTCGGTAGCAAGCGACCATAGGTCGAACGGCAAATTCCCTAATTTTCTCCCAGCCGAATTCGGAAATTCGGCTGAACTTGTGGTGCGAAGTCCGAGCGCGGAAATTTGGCTTAATGTAGGGCTAATCCTTCGGGATGCCTTCGGGTTTCGTTCGGGTTTTCCTTAGTTCTCCCTACTTCTTGAGGAAGTGTGATTTATGAATTTTGAATTATGAATCACCTATTCTACGTATACTCTGCATATATCTTACATATATCCAACATATAGCCTACATATAGCCTACATATAGCTTGCATATAGCTTGCATATACCCTGCATATACCTTGGCACTATTTTGTATATACCAAAAGACAAAATATTCCACTTTTTCTACCATTATGAATTATGAATCCTCACCGTCTGAATTGGCGGGACAATGTGGATTTCGTCGAACCTTCCCCCTTGCTATCCCCTTGCTATCCTCTTACTACCCTCTTGCTATCGACTTACTTCATTCCCCTAATCCAGCTATACCCATATATCTTTCTCTCTACCTTCCTACGACGTTCCTACGACGTTCGAACATTTTCTGACGAAATTATTCGTTATAAATCCTTAATTATCAACCAGTTCAAAATTTTCAACTTTCAATTTTCAATTTTCAACTTACTCTAATTATGAATTTCAACTAAAACAAAAAGGACGGCAGCCCGAAAGCATACCGTCCTTGTAATTTCTTGTATAAAAACGAATCAGAAAGGAAGGTCTGACGACTCGTCTGAAGCAAGCGGAGCAGCGGCTGGCGCAGCTGGAGCACTTGCAACAGGAGCAACCGGAGGAACCTCTGCTCCGTAAGAGGCAGCAGGCATAACGCCCGGCACAGCCTGAGCAGCAGGGGCAACTCTCCACGCACGGATACTGTTGAACCAACGACCCTGATATTCTCTTGCGTCAATATCGAAAGAAACTGTCAAATCCTGTCCTACCTGAATATTGAATTGAGCGAGTTTGTCTGCACCGAAAACGCTGAAGCACATACGGCGAGGATACTGCGACGATGCGCTGTCCTCTATTACAAACTCCTGAACCTTCCATTCTCCCTTAGCCGACACACCTGTCTTTTCTGGCAACACGGCTATAATTTTTCCTGTGAAATCCATATATAATATTATTATTTCATTTTTGAAATGTCTGCAAAAGTAACACTTTTTTTTAGTTGAAAGCATTCGCTCAAACATTTTTTTGAAAAATAACTTTTCTCTCAAAATTAATTCTTAACTTTGCGCTCATTAACTTAATCTTTAAAACAAAAACGAAGTATGAATTTCATAGTTTCAAGCAGTGTACTTAACGAGCACTTGCAGGCAATAGGACGTGTTATCGGCTCAAAAAGCTCAATCTCTATACTTGAGTGTTTCCTGTTCGAGGCCGAGAACGACACGCTTACAGTAACAGCTTCAGATACCGAGACAACCCTCATAACTAAAGTTCCCGTAACTGATTTGGACGAGAAAGGCAAGTTCGCCATCACGGCAAAGACTCTTCTTGATGCTATGAAGGAGATTCCAGAACAGCCAATTTCTTTCAAGGTTGACACTACAACCCTGAGCCTCGAGATAGGCTACCAGAACGGTGTTTACAAGTTCATGGCACAGAATGCCGACGAATATCCAAAGAGCGCAGAGATGAACAGCCCTTCAATCGTGAAGTTCAACATCGCTGCCGACAATCTGCTCTCGGGCATCACAAAGACGATATTCGCCACAGCTAACGACGAGCTGAGACATGTGATGAACGGTATCTACTTCGACATCGACTCTGAAAAGATTACACTCGTGGCATCAGACGGACACAAGCTCGTAAGATGCATCTACCCAGAATACAAGGGCTTCGAGAAATCAGCCTTCATCCTTCCGCAGAAGCCGGCAAACTTGCTGAAGAACATCCTCGGAAAGGAAAGCGGCGACGTTAGCGTGCAGTTCGACGACAAGAACGCTCTGTTCCTGCTCGAGAACTACTCTATCATGTGCCGTCTGATTGAGGGTCATTTCCCTAACTACAACGCAGTTATCCCAACAGACAATCCGTTCTGCGCAACAATAGACCGCCAGCAGATGATTTGCGCACTCCGCCGCGTGCTCATCTTCAGCGAGAAGACATCATCGCTCATCAAGCTTGAGTTCGGCAACGACAGCGTCAACATCTCTGGTCAGGATTACGACTTCTCTACATCTGCCGAGGAGAAACTTCCTTGCAGCTATACAGACAATCCGCTGAGCATCGGCTTCAAGGGAACTCTGCTTCGCGAGATTCTCGACAATATGGACGGTCAGGACATCCTGTTCCAGCTTAACAACCCATCGCGTCCGGGCATCATCGTTCCTGCCGAGCAGAACGAGAAGGAGCAGGTACTGATGCTGCTCATGCCTATGATGCTTAACGACTAATACGCAGGAACAATGAAACTGAATCTTAAACGTCCGCTCGTGTTCTTCGACCTCGAAACAACAGGCGTAAACCTGATGAAGGACCGCATCGTAGAAATCAGCTGCATAAAGATTATGCCTAACGGCGACGAAGAGCGAAAGGTTCGCCGTATAAGACCAACCGAGGCTTATTTCGACCCCCAGACACAGATGATGCAGGAGAGGACAATGCACATTCCAGAGGCTTCGACAGCCATACACGGAATCACCGACGAGGACGTGAAGGACTGCCCTACCTTCAGACAACTGGCAAAAGGCTTGGCAGACTACATTAAGGGCTGCGACTTGGCTGGATTCAACTCAAACAAGTTCGACATCCCGATGCTTGCCGAGGAGTTTTACCGCGTGGGCATCGATATAGACCTTAGCAAGCGCAACTTCGTAGACGTGCAGAACATATACCACAAGCTGGAGCGACGCACACTCGTTGCAGCCTACAAGTTCTACTGCGGAGGCGACCTCGAAAACGATGGCGTAACGCTTGAAAACGGCGAAAAGGTTGTGGCTCACAGCGCACTTGCCGACACAATCGCCACCTACGAGGTGCTGAAGGCTCAGCTCGACAAATATCCCGATGAACTGCAAAACGACATCGAGAAGCTTGCCGATTTCAGCAAGATGAACGACAACGTTGACCTCGCAGGCCGATTCGTTTACAACGAGAAAAAGGTTCCGACGGTCAACTTCGGAAAATACAAGGGCGAAAGCGTATTCAACGTGTTTGCAAAAGACCCGGCGTATTACGACTGGATGCAGCGCGGAGATTTTCCGCAGGAAACAAAACATGTGCTCACACGTCTGCTGTTAGAGTTCAAGGAGGCGCAAAAAACAAAATAATATGCTTAAAGGAAAGAAGATTGTACTGGGCATAACGGGCAGCATTGCCGCCTACAAGGCTTGCTACATCATCAGAGGTCTGATAAAGAAAGGTGCTGAGGTGCAGGTTGTTATCACACCAGCGGGAAAGGAGTTCATCACTCCAATCACCCTGTCGGCACTAACGAGCAAGCCTGTAGTCAGCGAGTTCTTCTCGCAGCGCGACGGAACATGGAACAGCCACGTTGACCTTGGTCTGTGGGCTGACGCAATGCTCATCGCACCGGCAACGGCATCTACCATCGGCAAGATGGCAAACGGCATTGCCGACAACATGCTCATAACCACATATCTTTCGATGAAAGCGCCTGTCTTTGTTGCACCGGCAATGGATCTCGACATGTTCGCGCATCCGTCAACACAGAAGAACCTGAAGACGCTCGAAAGTTACGGCAACATAATAATTGAGCCTGCATCGGGCGAACTGGCAAGCCACCTGGTTGGCAAAGGCAGAATGGAAGAGCCCGAGAACATCATCGCCCGACTTGAAGAATTCTTCGCCGCAAAATCAAACCTCAGCGGAAAGAAAATTCTGATAACCGCCGGTCCGACATACGAAAAGATAGACCCCGTGCGTTTTATAGGCAACTACTCTTCGGGAAAGATGGGATTCGCCCTTGCCGAGGAATGTGCCGCAAGAGGCGCACAGGTCGAACTGATAGCCGGTCCGGTAACGCTGGGTGTCAAGCATCCGAACATCAACAGAATAGACGTTGAATCGGCTCAAGAGATGTACGAGGCTGCCAACAGTCGCTTTGCCGACTGCGATGCCGGAATACTCTGCGCCGCCGTTGCCGACTTTACACCGGCAACAAGAGCCGAACAGAAGATTAAGCGTCACGGCGACGACCTCGTGCTTCAGCTAAAGCCTACGCAAGACATCGCCGCCTCGCTCGGAAAGCAGAAAAGACAAAATCAAGTTTTGGTTGGCTTCGCACTCGAGACAAACGACGAGATGCAAAACGCTCAGGACAAGCTTCAGCGAAAAAACTTCGATTTCATCGTGATGAACTCGCTGCAAGACAAGGGCGCAGGCTTCAGGGTTGACACCAACAAGATTACGATAATCTCGGCACAAGGCTCAACGCCCTATCCGCTGAAAAGCAAGAGCGAGGTTGCGCACGACATCATCAACAATCTCGAAGAGGTCTTGAAAAACAAAGAATGAATCTAAAAAAAAGAAATACAGCACGTTCAAGAAAGCTGCTACTTTGCGTGGCAGCTATTCTTCTTTGTATATCAGCACCTTTGAGGGCACAGGAACTGAACTGCAAGATTAGCATCAACCACTCTAAGATTTCGAGTTCTACGACGGTTTTCTCGACCCTCGAGACTGCCCTCACGGAGTTTATGAACTCGCGCGAGTGGACAACGCAGAAATACAGCAAGATAGAGCGCATAAACTGCATATTCAACATAACGGTAAACGAATATTCGGCTGCCGACGGCACATTCAAGTGCGAACTGATGGTGCAGAGCACGCGCCCAATCTTCAATACAAACATCAATACGGTGGTCTACGGAAACAAGGACCAGAACTTCAACTTTACCTATCAGGAGAACGACCAACTGGAATATCGCGAAGACCAGATGGAAAACAATCTGACGGCGATGATGGCATACTATGCCTACCTCATCATCGGACTCGACATGGACACGATGGCACCAATGGGCGGAACGGAAGTCCTGCGTAAGGTTGAAAGCATTGTGAACAGCGCACAAAACATGAGCGAGGCCGGCTGGAAGGCTTACTCCGACAGCAAGAACCGCCATGCTATAATCAACGACTACATGGACCCGGCAATGGAGGCGTACCGCACTTTGCAGTACAACTACCATCGCAAGGGACTCGACATAATGGCAACAAACTCTGAACGAGGACGAAACGAGATAACCGAATCGCTCACCCTCCTGAAGCAGGCTCACAGCAGCAAGCCGATGGCTCTGTTGCCACAGATTTTTACAGATTACAAAAGAGACGAACTGGTAAACATTTACTCGAAGGGAAACAACAAGGAGAAGGAAGATGTCTACACTCTTCTGTCAAACCTAAACCCTTCGCAGAATGATTTCTGGGACGCTATTATAAAGAAAAAATAAGATGCTAAAGAACCTTATAATACAGAACTACGCGCTTATTGAAAAACTCGACATCAATTTCGAAAACGGCTTTTCGGTAATCACGGGCGAGACGGGCGCGGGAAAATCAATAATCCTCGGAGCCATCGGACTTCTGCTCGGTCAGAGAGCCGACACGAAGGCAATCAAGAACGGCGCGACAAAGTGCGTCATCGAGGCGCATTTCGACCTTACAGCCTACGGAATGGAGGATTTCTTTACGCGCAACGAGCTGGACTACGACCCGGCCGACTGCATCATCCGACGCGAGCTTCATGCTTCGGGAAAGAGCCGTGCGTTCATCAACGACGTGCCGGCACAACTTCCGTTGCTGAAGGAGCTTGGCGAGCAACTTATCGACGTTCATTCGCAGCATCAGAATCTGCTTCTGAACAAGGAAGATTTTCAGCTTAACGTGCTCGATATCATCGCGAAAGACAGCGACGAACTGAAGACATACAAACAGCTTTACAAAGATTACAAAGCCGTTGAATCGGCTCTTGCAAAGGCTCTCGAAGAATCAGAGAAAGACAAG
>JBGUGY010000018.1:0-2693 GCA_045111775.1 Bacteroidaceae bacterium
CTTCGGGATGCCTTCGGGTTTCGTTCGGGATTCTGCGCTTAGCCAGTTAAGCCGAATTTCCGCGCTCGAACTTTGTTCGCTTGCTACCGAAGGGACGCAAGAATTCCCACCGCTGAAAAACTTTTGCTTTTACGCGTATTTTTGTCGCTTTGCGACAATGCGAGTTGCAAACTCGCGTATGTTGATGTTGCCGAATTCGGAAATTCGGCAGAACCCATAAAACGAACCGACCAGAGGTCGAGCACGGAAATTCAGCTTAATGGTGCAAGCATCTTTCTGAAAAAATCAATTAAACTAAAAACTGCATTTCTTATTCCGAACGGGCATCCCCAAATCATTCTAAAGGCAGTAATGCCGTTTTTTCTCAAAAAAAAATGTAACTTTGCATTAAAATGTAAAAACTGATTGATATGGCTAAAATTGTTGTTCTCGACGGATATGCCCTCAATCCGGGCGACTTGTCGTGGAAGGGACTTGAAGAAATTGCAGAAGTAAAGGTTTACGATCGCACCGACGCTTCGGACGTGCTGAGCCGCGCCGACGGCTTCGACATAATATTGACAAACAAGGTGGTGATTACTGCCGAGCACATAAAGGCTCTGCCAAGCCTTAGATACATTGGCGTTACGGCTACCGGCTACAACGTGGTAGACACCGAGGCGGCAAAACTGGCTGGCGTGGTGGTTACAAATATTCCGGCATACAGCACCGAGTCGGTGGCGCAGAAGGTTTTCGCCCTTATTCTTGCCGTTACAAACCATGTTGAGCACTATGCCGACCTGAACCGCTACGGCCGTTGGAGTCAGAATGCCGATTTCTGCTACTGGAACACTCCGCTCACCGAGCTTCACGGAAAGAAGATGGGCATCATCGGTCTTGGCAACACCGGAATGGCTACGGCTCGAATAGCTCAGGCTTTCGGAATGGATGTGTATGCCTGCACTTCAAAGACTCCGCTGCAACTTTCGCACACGGGCATACATAAGGCAGAGTTCGAAGGACTGCTGTCTACCTGCGACTTCGTGAGCCTTAACTGTCCTCTTACCGACAGCACTCGCCAGATGATGAACCGCAACACCATAGAGAAGATGAAGAACACGGCTATGCTGATAAACACAGGACGCGGTCAGCTGGTAAACGACGAGGAACTTGCTCAATGCCTAAACGAGCGCGTTATTTACGCCTACGGAGCCGATGTGCTGAGCGTTGAGCCGCCGTCAAAAGACCATCCGCTAATCCGCTGTCAGTATGCTTACATCACTCCGCACATTGCGTGGGCAACAACCGAGGCGCGACAGAGACTTATGTCGCAATGCGTTGAGAACGTAAAGGCATACATTGATGGCAAACCGATAAATGTGGTTAATAAATAATAGGAGAATAGAAGGGACGTTGGCAAACGCCGCACCGACTGATACGCTGACTGTCACCGATGCCGAGAAGCAAAGTTTGATACAATGCTACAAGTCAAAGACGGGAACATCGTCCGACAGCATCGTGCAGTAATTGAACATCCCTTTTTCTCTGATTTACGAATCCAAGTCCATGAGCATCTATGGAGTAACCGGGATTCTCCACAAGATTCTCTTTGCCCCAAACGGCACAATCCAGTCCCGCAGAATTCAAGCTGCAAAGAACTTGATATGAAACTCGAAGAGATATTCAACGATAACAAATAAATCGAAATAAATATGAACAAGAAAAGCATAATCACTATCCTCCTTATCCTCGCTGCAATGACAGGGTGGGCGCAAGTAAAATGCCACGTCGAAGGTACATTGGAGACCGATGCGTGGGGTGACGAAATAATCATCTGTGAGGCAGGGACAGACCTGCGCGTTATGGACGAGCCGCGCTTTCACGTGAAAGCCAAGGACGGACGCTTCACCTGCGACATCGAGACCGACTTCCCACGCCTCTATGTTGTATTCTTCTTGAAACAATATGAAACGAGTAACTGGTGGTGGCAGGAAAAGTTTATCGCCGAGAACTGCAACGTGAATATCACGATGTATAAAGACAAACGCATACATATTGTCAGCAACGGCAAGGAAGGTCGCAAGCATGCGGTGAAGGACAGCATTGAGAATGTGCGTTTCCGGAATCCCGTTGAGGAAATCCTCAGTAAATTGAAGAACCCTGACCGCAGGGCGGAGTTCTACAAAGCAGACTGCATTTCCACTATTACCAAGGCACGGTCTTTGAATGTGGATAGTCTGCCAGCGGCATACGTTGACTCTGTCCGTCAGGTCGCAAACTATTATGAGCGAAACGAGAACGAAAGGTATACAGCACAAGGTTTGCTGCTAAAACAGCAGCGAGACAGCATCACCTCAGGTCTTCATTCGTTTTGTATAGCATACGCCGAAGAGCACCCCATGCTTTGGACGCTTTACGATGTGCTTAATGCTATCCAAATCCTCAAACATGCAGACAACGATGTGAACTTCGACAAGTCGCAGTTTGAGCCATACCTGACGCTCTATCACGACAAACTCATCAATTACTACCCCGGCCACCCCATTCACAAACAGATTGCCGCAGCCGAGACGACCTACCGCATGCAGCCGGGCAAACCCTACATCGACTACACAGTGCGCAACACCGATGGCCAGCTCGTTCCTATTTCCACCCTCACGAAAGGCAAGGTAGCCCTCATAGATCTTTGGGCATCATGGTGCAGCTCCTGCCGT
>JBGUGY010000019.1:0-20383 GCA_045111775.1 Bacteroidaceae bacterium
TTCTGTGCCACAAAAGAGCATGCACGTTTTATGGCAGAGAGTTTCAGGGCATACGGTTTCAGGGCAGATTATCTTACAAGTGACAAGAATGACGAACGTGTGACTTTGAACCGTAAGTTGGGCAAAGGTGAGATAAACTATCTGTTTGTAGTTGATATATTCAACGAAGGTGTGGATATACCAGAAGTCGATACCGTTCTGTTCTTACGTCCTACGGAATCTTTGACAATATTCTTGCAGCAATTAGGACGTGGACTTCGTTTGGCTCCAGGCAAACAGTTGTTAACGGTCTTTGATTTTGTTGCACAGCTCAACAAGAAATACGACTTCACAAGTCGTTTCCGCAGTCTTATGGTACGCAAAGACAGGAGTGTTGTAGATCAAGTCAAGAATGGATTTACGCTCCTTCCTCATGGTTGTACCATTCACATGGAGGAGAAAGCACAACAATATGTACTTGATAATATCAAAGCAGCCATTTACAACAAAAAACGACTTGTACATGAGCTGTGCACCTATGACCATACACCTTCGCTCAAAGAGTTTGTTGAGAACAATGGACAAGATGTCAGACTTATCTATAAAGGCACTTGTTGGTCAAGCTTAAAACGTGAAGCAGGATTATGTACCTATATGGATGACGACAATACAAGACGCTTCGAAAGGTGTATTTCAAATCTCGTTCACGCTAATAGTGTTTCGTATTTACATTTTGTGAAGAGACTTGTGAATAATCTTGATAAAGTCTCTTTTACGGACGAACGTGAAAGAATATATAGCGTCATGTTGTACTATACTTTGTATGGCGACAAGATAAGCAAGGTGGGCGTTGGTAGCATCGAAGAGGCAATCGGCAGGCTGAAGAAATATCCTGTTTTTGTTGAAGAGATAAATGAGCTCGTTGAGTATCTGATGGCAAACATAGAGATAAAGACCTTTGCTGTTGGCGAAGGTATGCCACTTGCGTTGGAACAGTACGGAAACTATACACGCGAGGAAGTCTTTGCAATCTTTGGCCGTCAGACTGCTGATAAGAAAATGCAGGGTAGTGTGGCTGGCGTATTCAATATAGAAGAACTGAATACCGAATTGTTCTTTGTGACGTTGAATAAGTCAGATAAGGATTTTTCTGCATCAACAATGTATGATGATTATGTTGTTAGTGAAAACCAGTTCCATTGGAAATCGCAGAATACAGATACACATCAAGGCAAAGGTAAACGTTTCGTAGAACAGGAAAAGAATAAAAAGAAATTCTTACTGTTTGTACGCGAAAACAAGCGTGATGGCTTTGGCAACACGTGCCCATTCTATTGCTTTGGATTAGTTGACTATATCTCCTCTCGTGATGACAAACCAATGAGCATTAACTGGCGTATGCACCAACCAATACTTCCACAATTCGTAAAAGCCGTATAACAAATGAAAACAATAAATGTAGTTGCAGCAATAATACATGATGCTCAGGGAAGAATCTTTGCCACTCAACGAGGGTATGGAGAGTGGAAGGACTGGTGGGAGTTCCCCGGAGGAAAGATAGAGGCTAAAGAGAAACCAGAAGAGGCTTTACGCAGAGAAATACGTGAGGAGCTGAATTGCGAGATAGGTATAGAAGAAAAATTGGCTGTTGTCGAATATGACTATCCCAATTTCCATCTTTATATGCAATGCTATTTGTGCATTCTTCTATCAAATACGCCCCAATTATTAGAACACGAGGATGCCAAATGGTTAAATCCAAATGATTTGGATAGCGTTAACTGGTTGCCTGCAGATAAAAAAATCATTGAAAAGTTAAAGAATAGCTTTAGTGGATGATTTTTTTGTTTATTTGTCTTAATATAATGCAACAGCTCATGGTAAATCGAAAAGAAATATAAAATGCACGGTTAAATACCTAATCTTATCTTTCTTTGTGAAAAATTATTGTACTGCCATAATTGCAGCAACCACTCGCAGGAATCCGGTAACCATCCCGAAGGAATGCCGATATTCCTGTTGGGTGAGGAACTGATGAAGTTTAAGGTCGTAAAGTAGAATACTTACAAAAAAAGGCTGAACTCCAAATCTGGAATTCAGCCTTAAAATTATTTCTCTTTGTAAAAGAATTACTTACACCATAAGTGATGCAACCAATGCAAGAATTGCGTAGAACTCAGGAAGGGCTGCGTAAATCATTGTGTTAGTCTGAACATCGTGACCCTGTGCCAAACCCTGAATACCAGCTGCACAAACCTTGCCCTGACGGATTGCAGAGAACAAACATACAATACCTACGCCAAGACCGATACCAAACATAAGAGGACCAAGTGTTGGGTCGGCAAGTTTGTCTTTTGTCATAAGAAATGCAACGAAACCGTAAAGACCCTGTGTTGCAGGAAGTGCAGAAAGAACCATATAGCCTGATGCCTTTGAAGGGTCTTTCTTTAATGCGCCTTCAGCGGCAGTACCTGCGATTGTTGTACCATAACAACTTCCAATTCCGGCAAGACCCAACATAAGGCCCAAGCCAAGATAACCAAGAATTAAATCCATAATTTTCTATTTTAAATTTTTTATAAATCAAATTGTTTTTATTTAACCTCGAAAGGTTTGTAGCCCGTTCCCTTGCCATCGTATCCGGCATTCTTGAAATACTCTACGAAGTTTAGACGCAATGGGTGAACAAAGGCTGAAATTGCCGACATAAGCAAGTTGAAGATATGTCCGATAACGTATATTATAACGGCAAAGACAATCGTCCAACTCATCTCGTCGCCTCTAACCATGTCGCCAATCATATTGAACGCACCGCCAAGCATACCGCCGGCAAGACAGAGGGCGTAGATACGGATGTACGAAAGAATGTCGCCCATCAGTCCAGAAGCCATGTTGTACGTGTCGTACAGTCCGGCAAGCGGATTGATTATGATACCTTTTATCGGGCTGTTTGTCATTCTGCCAACATCGTTAAGCAGATAGATGGCAACGGCTGCCACGGCCCCTATTCCGATGAGGACAAGCTGCATCTGCTCTTGCGACAGAGTTCCTGCGAGAGTAAGCACGCCAGTAATAACGCCGCCTACAAGTAGAATAACCCATCCCCAAGTGCTGATTTGCGACTTGAAGCCTTCTTTCTGAGTGTAGAGCAAGGCTTTGATAATCATGGCAAGGCAGATGTGGAATACACCGATGCAGATTGCACCTGCCATCTGTATTGAGTATTCTGTGCCCGGAACATTGCCCTGAAGCCATGCCAAGATGCCTCCTAAAGCGGTCGTTGCTGGAATCCAGCCAGCCTCGACAATGTTTATTCCGAAGAATGTGCCAAGGAAGAAACCTACAATCGTTGTGGCAACGCCAAGAACGAATACCATTGCTTCGCAGCCTGCAAGCATCTCGCCAAGGATAGGCACTTTCTTAGTCTTGCCTGCAATACCGAGCAAGCCATATAGTGCTATCAGAATTCCATAGCCGGCATCGCCCATACAGATGGCGAAGAACAGAGTAAAGAATGGCGCGATTATTGGTGTCGGATCCCATTCGTTGTAACTTGGGAAACCGTACATCTTTGTCAGTCCCTCAAAGAGGCTTGTGAACTTATTGTTCTTAAACATAATCGGCACATCGTCCTCGCTCTGTGGCTCGCGGATGTCGTAGTAAGTGTCGGCTTTCTTCAGGAAAGACTCCACTTTAGCCTCCAGATTCACAGGGAACCAGCCTTCAACAACCATCACTTTGCCGTTGGCAGCCAAGGCGGTGTCAATCTGCGCCTTCTCAAACTCAATCTTGTTTATGAGCGAGTTCTCGTAAGCCACTACATGAGGAAGCGCATCGGCACTTTCCAACTGCTGGGCTTTGAGAGTCTCAGCCTCTTTCAAGGTAAGAGAAAGCTGTTCTTCTGCCTCGCTTAGAGAGATGTTTGGCAGCTGAATGTCGTCCAAATCAACCTCGTCGGCATCGTCGTTCTGTGTAAAACTTACGAAGTAGACATAGCTCTTGTCTTGGCTTATTGCCCCCGACTTGTATGCCTCGTACTGCTTCTTGAACACCGAATTTGGAGCAGCATGGAAGTGGATGTGGATGTTGTTAGCCTCGAGTTTTTCAATCTGCTCGCGGCCGAACTGTCCCCAAGGGCGCAGCACGTCGGCATCGTGCTCATATCGCAGAGCATTTTGGCTGGCTGCGTTTATCTTATCCTTTATCTGCTCGTAGAGGGCTATGGCTTCGGTGGCAGCATCGGCATTTCCCGCAACTACGGTGTCGATGTCTATGCCTTTCAAGTCAGCCATTTCCTTCTTGATGGCAGTAACGTGCTTCAGCTCTTCTTCGAGCTTGTTCACCTCGCTGTATAGGGCAGCGTTGCGCTCGTCGCCTGCCGACTGGTCGTCGGCGTTCTGCAAGTGTACCACTCCCAGTTTCTGGAGTTCTTCGAGGAACTCTTCATATTCCTTATGGTATACAAGGAATGTGAGTTTTTTCATTTGCTGTATCATGATTCCTCTTCCTCCTTTCTCGCTCTTTTTTCCTGGAGCGACTTCAGAATCTTCTGCGATGACTTAGACAGATTCTCCTCGTCCTCCATAAATCGCTTAATCTTGCGCACAGCTTCCTGATATCCCGGAATCTGCACCTTCTCAAAAAGGTTCACCTTTTGGGTGGTCTTTTTTCTGGCATGGTCGAGCAGTCCAAGCTTAGCCATCACGAATTCTCGCTCAACGGCTGTCTTGGCAAGTCCCTGCAACAGTCTGATGCCGTCGAAGTACCATTTTGGTGAACTGAAAAGGCCAAAAGGTTTGACCTCAAGCTGGATGTTTTTGAGCACAGGCACGCGAACGCCTGCAATCTTCTTTACTTCGAGCTCTACATCCTTGAGTGCTACGAGATTTGCATCGAATTCGCCCCATAGGGCATACATCGACTCGTAGCCACCTATCTGGCTCTTCAGTTTCTCCTCAAGTGCCACGGCATCTTCCTTGCAGCGCTTAACCTCAAGGCGCAACGCCGTCTCCTTGCTCTTGATGATAGGCAAGGTGCGCTGTCGCATCTTCAGGTTCTTCTCAATCTGCTGAAGCGATGTCTTGTTGTATTGAAACTTAATTGCCATAAGCTATAAAAATCACTTCCAGTAAATGTCTGTAAACTCTTTCTTGATGTTCACCTCTTCAATCTTGAAGTATTTCTTGAACAGCGACCATGTAACGTCGAGCATCTCGGTTGTGTCGAGGTTTACGTCGATGGCAAGCAGTTTGTTTGCATATTCCTTTGCGAAGTTCAGACAGCGGTTGTCGTAGTCTGTAAGGTCGAAACCGTTCTCGAGCTTTGTCTTGGCGTTAGCCGCATCTGAATACAGACGGATAGCCGCATTCATTACCTGAGAGTGGTCTTTTCTTGTCTTCTTTCCTGCAACAAGCTGCTTCAGACGTGAAAGTGAACGGAATGGGTCGATGATGACCTTACCGATGTCTGAGTCGCGGCGCAAGAAAAGCTGACCCTCGGTGATGTAACCAGTGTTATCAGGAACGGCATGAGTGATATCGCCACCGTTAAGCGTTGTTACGGCAATGATGGTGATAGAACCGCCGCCCACGCTTTCTGGGAACTGAACAGCCTTCTCGTAGATCTTTGCAAGGTCTGAGTAGAGCGAACCCGGCATAGAGTCCTTAGAAGGAATCTGGTCCATACGGTTAGACACGATAGACAATGACTCTGAGTATGATGTCATATCGGTGAGCAGAACGAGGACTTTCTCGTGCTTCTCAACAGCGAAATACTCGGCTGCCGTAAGTGCCATGTCTGGAATAAGCAATCGCTCAACGGCTGGGTCTTCGGTTGTGTTCATGAAGGCGATGATACGGTCAAGAGCACCTGCGTTAGAGAATGTGTTCTTGAAGAAGTAGTAGTCATCGTTAGTCATACCCATACCGCCAAGGATAATCTTGTCGGCCTTTGCACGGAGTGCCACCATAGCCATAACCTCGTTGAAAGGCTGGTCTGGGTCGGCAAAGAACGGAATCTTCTGTCCTGATACAAGCGTATTGTTAAGGTCGATACCTGCAATACCTGTTGCAATCAGTTCTGATGGCTGACGGCGTCTTACCGGGTTTACCGAAGGACCGCCAATCTCAACTTCCTTGCCCTCAATCTCCGGACCTCCGTCGATAGGGTTTCCGTAGGCGTTGAAGAAGCGTCCTGCCAACTGCTCGCTCACCTTAAGCGATGGAGCCTTGCCAAGGAACATAACCTCAGAGTTGGTTGAGATACCGCCAGTACCCTCGAACACCTGAAGTGTAACGTCGTCGCCGGCAATCTTTACAACCTGTGCAAGTTTGCCGTTTATGGTAGCCAACTCATCGTAACCCACTCCCTTAGCCTTAAGCGAGCAGGTTGCCTTTGTAATCTGGCTTACCTTTGTATATACTTTCTGAAACGCTGTTGCCATATTATTTCTTGTTGTTTGCAAGCATGTCCTTTATCTGTTTTACAAAGTCGTAGTATTGCTCTGACTTGAATACAGAGTAGTTCATCTGCTTGCAAAGGTTAATCATCTTCTTGAAGAAGTCTACTACCTCAAGGAAGTCGTTAAACTCAAATTCGGTGTTGCAGATTTCCGTAACAAGGTTCAGAATCTCCTCCTGACGCTCAAGACTTGTCACAGCATCAACATCGTCGAACGCATCTTGCTGAAGGATGACGAAGTCGATAATCTCCGATTTCCAGAATACAACGTGATAGTCAACAGGTACACCGTCGTCGCCAAGGATGTTAATCTGCTCGGCAATCTCCTTACCGCGCTGCATTCTTGTCTTCAGGTCGAGCACCTTTGGAATCCACTTGTCGTTGATTTTCTTAGAGATATATTCTGCAAACTCAGGGTATTCAAGATACTTTGAATATGAGTCGATAGGGTTTACTGCCGGATAACGTTTCTTGTCGGCGCGGTCCTGTTCAAGTCCGTAGAAGCATCGTGCAACCTTCTTTGTATTCTCGGTTACAGGCTCTTTCAGGTTACCACCGGCAGGTGATACTGTTCCGATGAAGGTGATTGAGCCAACTTCGCCGTTGTTAAGATAAACATATCCTGCACGACCGTAGAAGTTAGAGATGAGGGCACCCAAGTCCATAGGGAACGCATCAGGTCCAGGCAACTCCTCCATACGGTTTGACATCTCGCGCAGAGCCTGTGCCCAACGTGATGTTGAGTCGGCCATCAAAAGCACGCGCAATCCCATTGAACGGTAGTACTCAGCCATTGTCATGGCGGTGTATACTGATGCCTCGCGGGCTGCCACCGGCATGTTTGATGTGTTGGCGATGATGATGGTACGCTCCATCAGCTTTCGGCCTGTGTGAGGGTCAACCAACTCTGGGAACTCGGTGAAGATTTCTACAACCTCGTTGGCACGCTCACCGCAGGCTGCGATGATTACGATGTCGGCTTCGGCCTGCTTTGAGATTGCGTGCTGAAGCACGGTCTTACCTGTACCGAACGGACCCGGAATGAATCCCGTACCGCCCTCAACGATTGGGTTGAATGTATCGATTGTGCGCACGCCTGTTTCAAGCAACTTGAATGGACGTGGCTTCTCTTTATAGTTTGTCATGGCAAACTTAACAGGCCAGTGCTGAACCATGTTCACCTCGATGTCGGTGCCGTCTTCTTTGGTAAGTACGGCTACTGTGTCGTAAGCCTTGTATTTGCCTGCTGGCTTTATCTCTTTAACCTTGGCCTTGCCCTCCATCTGGAAAGGCACCATGACCTTCAGTTTCTGTGAGTTTTCAATAACTTCGGCGAGCCATGCCGATGCTTCAACCTCGTCGCCAACCTTAGCGATAGGAGTGAAGTCCCATTCCTTGTCGCGGTCGAGCGGCTCGGTGCGTTGTCCTCGTTTCAGGAATACGCCGTCCATCTTGTCGAGGTCGTTCTGCAAACCGTCGTAGTTTTTGGAAAGCATACCCGGTCCTAACTCAATCTCAAGCATGCGTCCTGTAAATTCGGTTGGCGCGCCAACCTTCAGTCCTCGTGTTGACTCAAACACTTGCACGTAGGCATCAGTGCCAACAACCTTGATGACCTCAGACATCAATTTGTCGCCGCCTGTCTCGATGAAGCATATTTCACCCTGACGAACAGGACCGTCAACGCTGATGGTTACCATATTGGCAATAACGCCAGAAACAGTTCCTTTTGTCATACCTTATATAATTCTTTGTTTTTTATCTGTTGATTTTGTTGGAAGAGGTCAAGAACTCTTCCGGAACTTTTGCCTCACCTCGCAGGTTCTCGATAATTGTCTCGAATCGTTCCTTGCCTCTTGCCGGGTCGAGTTTGTACCATCGCTCCAGCATCTGTGTCTTGCAAAGATAGGCATACACGGCGTCGGTGCTGAAGGTGTCGAAGAATGTCTGGTCGTCGAGCCACAGCCACTTCAGAGCGTCGATGCGCCTTTCTTTCTCTACTGGATTCTCGCACTCTACAATCTGCATAAGCTGGCTTACATAGTCGTATTCGCGACCGAGGTCGAAGTCCTTTGCCTTGCTCGAAAGGATTGTTTCGTTAACCTCGTTCTCGCCCTTTATGTAGCTTGATATGTTCCAGTTCTGCTGGCGTGCGATAAGTGCGGTGAGAAGGTTTGATATGTTGAGGTTCAGTTTTGCCCATTCAGATACGAGGCTGCTCTTTGCCTTCTGTGCATATTCCCAGTATGAGAGCATTATGGCATCTTCGGCAAAGAAGTCCTTCTGTCCGTTCTGTGCGTTGTATTCGCGTACGAATTGTGGCATGAAGGCGGGGAATCTTGGGTCGTCCTCAAACATATCATCCTGTGCGTCCTCAATCAGTTCGTTGAGTTCTTCGCGCGTGTAGTTGCCCACTTGAGGCAGTTCGAGTTCGGGGTGTTGCAATACCGACAGGAGGTTTCGGCAGTCGCCTTCGAGGAAGAAAGTGAAGATGATTTTGCGGTCTGCCTCCGACAGTCCTTGTTCTTCTTCAATAAGTTCCTTTATGCTGGCAACCGGCAATGCCTTCTCCGCCTCGTTGAGGCTGAGGGTGGGCAGACCTGTCATTAAGCAATAAAAGTTTCCCATATTTTTAGAAAATCATGTCCACGAGCTGCGGACGTAGAAAATTCTTGAAATAATTCTCAAATTCGGCTTCTCCGAAATTTACTTTATATGAGCCGTCGGCTGGCTGTATGGTGAAAAGTGTCTTCTGTCCGTTAACCTGTTCAATCTTTACGCCTGCGTCGAGCAGATTCTTTGCCTTTTGTGCAAAGAGAGCCTTTAGGCTTGCCGCATCGGCTGTTGTGATTACGATGTCTTCCTGTGCGCCCCATTTTTCAGCGAGCTTCAGGATGAACTCGTTCATAAACGCTTTGTCGCCTGCAACTTGTGCGGCCGCCTCCTTAACAATCTTGTCGCCAACAACATTTGTAACGTCGCTCTTCAGTGCATTGAGAGCCTGCGCTGCATACATCTTAATTTCAGACTTTGTGTTGGCATCGAGTGCCCGGGCATTCTTCTGTGCTTCAGCCTCAATGGCAGCAGCCTGAGCCTTTGCTTCTTCGATAATCTGTGCAGCTTTCTGCTGTGCTTCAGAGATTATATTTTCAGCCTCGGCCTTACCCTTTTCCACTCCGTCCTGTAGGAGCTTTTCTGTAAGTTCTTGAATCTTATTCTCCATATTATAGTATTTTATAAGTATTGCTTAATAGTGGCAAATCTAAAAAAATATTTTTAAAATGCAAATTTTATTCTGTGAAATTGTAGAAGGATGGAGACAAAATGTGAAAAGTTGTTACTTTTTATTAAAAAATGTATAGAAACATTAACAAAAACATTATATTTGCCGTGCAGAATGGTTTACGCACGCTTCGGATATGATTGTTTGTTGTAAAGTTTTAATGCATAGCGTGTTAATAAACAAACAAGAAATGCAAAAAGTTTCGTAGATAATAAACTTTTTTATACCTTTGCACTAAAGAAACTAATGTATGAATAAACCTCGTTTTCGGTTACTTTTGACCAAGGAAGCAGATGACTTCATGCAATCCCTGCCGTTAAAAGCGAGGGACAAGATGTACTACAATATACGTAGAGTCCAGATGGGTGATTTGGATTCTGAAATATTCAAGAAGTTGGAAATATGGAATTGATTGATTTCGAAGAGGTGCTGGACGAAAGAATCGGCAAGATTGGCACTCCTGCACGAGATGATTTTGAACATCAGGTTGAGGAGGCTGTCCATGCAGCAGAGATTGGAGCGGCTGTAAAAAAAGCGCGTACAATGCAGCATCTCACTCAACAACAGTTGGGCGAACGAATTGGCGTAAAGAAGGCTCAGATTTCGCGCATAGAAAAAGGACATAGCGTAACAATACCAACTATAAGCCGTGTTTTCAAGGCGTTAGGGGTTGGAACGGCAACGCTCGACCTTGGAACAATAGGAAAGGTTACTTTGTGGTAGTGTATTATTCTCATAACAGCAAAAAATTACTTAGATGAAGAAAAAAGAATACGCAGAAAGATATTTTGTGTTTACCGTTGGTTTGTTTCTGATTGCCTTTGGTATCGCGCTTTCTATCAGATCGGGACTGGGAGTTATTCCGGTGCTTTGTCCGCCTTATATCGCGAGCCTTGTGCTCGGTTCGGTAACGGTGGGGCAGGCTGTCATTGTGTTGTATGCTCTGTTTCTGCTTGTGCAGATGGCTATTCAGAGGGCAAGGTACAGCAAAAGACAGTATTTGCAGGTGTTCCTGTCGAGCATCATCTTTGGAATACTGATTGATGCTACAAACGTGTTCACCCAGCATCTTGTGCCTACTCACTACTGGCACAGCGTTGTGCTTATTCTTGCCAGCACGTTCTTTATCGGGCTTGGCGTGGTGTTCGAGGTTACATCAAAATTGATGCTTCTTCCTGCCGAGGGATTGGCACTCGCCATATCTGGAGCGGCAAAGATTTCGTTTGGAAGGGTGAAGAGACTCTTCGACATAACGATGCTTCTTGTTGCCGTGGCTATGGCTTATTTCTTCGGATGGCATCTTTTTGTTGAGCAGGGCGCGATGCGCGAGGGAACTCTGATTTCTGTCTTGCTCGTCGGACTTATTGCCGGAAAGATTCAGTCGATGGTTGGACCGCGCATCACGGCATGGCTCAACCGCCACAACGAGAAGGAAGTTGTGCTCGACAATAATATTACGGTTATAACCATTGCGCGCGAGTTTGGCAGCGGCGGTCATGAGATTGGTCAGCGAATAGCCAACGAACTCGGATGGGCTTTTATTGACCAGCAGCTTATCAACAAAGCCGTGCGCGATTCTGGCTTGCCAACATCGTTTATTGCTCAATACGAGCAGAATATGTCGGTTTGCCAGCGCATCTGGAAGAATATGTGGATGGACAATATTCAGCCGGTTGAGGAGAGTTTCTCGCCCGAAGACCGTTTGTTCGTGGCTCAGTCAAAGATAATCAGAGAAGAGGCGCAGAAGGGCGCGTGCGTAATCGTTGGTCGTTGTGCCAACTGGATTCTGAGGGACAGCCCTAACTGCTTCCATGTGTTTGTAACGGCTTCGATGCCGTTTGCCCGTCGCAGGGTTATGGAAGAGTTCAAGTACGAGGGCGAGAAGGCTTACGACGAGATTGTGCGTATAAATCAGGCTCGTGCAAACCATTACAATTACTATACAAACACACATTGGGGCGCACCGAACAATTACGACCTTTGCGTAAAGAGTTCGTCGCTCGGCATTGCAGGCGCGGTTACCGCCATAATGCGTGCAATTAAGAAATAATAATTGCAATTGACAATTGACAGTTAACAATTGACAATTTTGGGAGTCGAAAGTTGAAACTGTTTAATTGCTTTCAAAATCACAGTTGACAATGGGTAGTTGAGAATTTATAGAGACTGGGAGGTTTGCGTATGGTTAGTTGCGACAAACCTCCCAGTCTTTATGGGGCTGTGATGTCTATTTTGTCTGCAGTATCAGCATTTCATAATGCTGTAAGACAAAATTTGCTATCCCGAACTGGCGTTTGAAAATTAATGGTCTCTCCAGAATGATGGAGTGAAGATTATCATCACGGCAAATATTTCGAGACGGCCAATAAGCATAAGTATCGAACTAATCCACAGCGTTGCGTCGGGCAGAGTGTCCCACGAGTAGGCTGGACCGCATTTGCCGAGTCCCGGGCCCACGTTGCACAACGATGTGATGGCTATGCTCTCGCTTACCATAAAGTCAGTTCCGAAAAGCATCAGGACTACTGTTGCCACAAGGATTATGGTAAAATAGAGGAAAATGAAGGCGAGAAGCTTTATCTTTGTTGAATTGTCGATAACCTGTGAGTCTATTCTTAACGGGAATACAGCCGTTGGGTGAAGCAGACGGTTTATCTCGTTTTTAACAAGTTTGAACAGCATCACGATGCGTACGCATTTCAGTCCGCCGGTGGTTGAGCCGGCGCACGCTCCCTGAATCATTATCAGCAGAAGGATAGGCCAGCATGCTTGCGGCCACAACATATAGTCGCATGTGGCAAAGCCCGTACTCGTCATGATAGACGTTACCTGAAACAGCGAATCTCTAATTGTCTGCTCCCAGTTTACGAATGTGTATCTCGATGGAATGAAGGTGAGCAACAACGCAATTATTACGGTTGTGACAAGGATGCTTGTTGCATACCACTTCAGTTCCTCGTTGTTGCGCAGAAACTTCAGATGACGCTTTACCATCAGATTATACAACAGCAGAAAGTTGCAGCCGCCAAGGAACATGAATACGATTGTTACGTATTCGCAGTAGATGGAGTTGAACTCGCCAAGGCTGCTTTGCTTTGTAGAGTATCCGCCGGTAGATACGGTGCTGAGTGCGTGTGTAATGCTGTCGAAGAAGTCTATTCCGCCAAGGCACAGCAGAAGACAGTTCATGGCAGTAAGGGCGAGGTATATCGTCCACAGCCATTTTGCGGTGTTGCTTATTCGTGGTGTTATGCGTCCGTGGGTAGGACCTGTGGCTTCGGCAGAGAACAGTTTGATGTCGCCAACTCCGAAGGTTGGCAGAACGGCAACGGTAAACAGCACAATGCCCAGACCGCCAATCCATTGCGTGAGACTTCGCCACAGCAGTATGCCGTGTGGCTGACTGTTGATGTCGTTCATTATCGACGCTCCGGTGGTGGTGAAGCCCGACATCGTCTCGAAGAAAGCCTTCGTAACGCTCGGAATGCTTCCGCTGAACAGATATGGCATCATTCCCACCAGCGTAAATACAATCCATGCAACCGACACGACGAAGTATCCGTCGCGGCGCGTCATCGTATTGTTCGATTTTCGTCCTATGAAAATAAGCGTGAGGCTTGTAGGGATTGTTATGATAGCCGTGTAAACAAAGGCCATGGCCGACGGCTCGCAGTAGCATAGCGATACTACGGCGCAGATTAGCAGCCATATAGTCTCAAGGCATATTAGGTTGCCCATGAGTTTGGATATAAGCCTTATGTTTAGCATCTTTTATTTCTTGAAGTACTTTTCAATATTCTTAATCTTCATGTTTATGCAGAAGACAACGACCTTGTCGCTCGGTTCAATCTGCGTTGTTCCCTTAATCAGCATACCTTTTCCGGCTCTTACAAGTCCGCCGAGGGTCATTCCCTTCGGCATTCCGAGGTCTTTAACCTGCTTCTTCGTAATCTTCGAGCCTTCTTCTGCGCTGAACACCGCCACGTCGGCATTGGCGAGTGCAATCCATTTAAGGTTTGTCTTGTCGGCATCGAGCATCTCCTGATAGATGTGGCTCGCCGTTATTGTCTTTTTGTTTATGAGCGTTCCGATGTCGAGACTTTCTGCCATGTTCAGATATTCGAAGTTGTCTACCATCGCCACCGTCTTTCTTACGCCGAAGCTCTTGGCTGTGAGGCACGCCAGAATGTTATGTTCGGAATTGCCGGTGAGGGCAACGAAAGCCTCGATGTTCTGATATTCTTCCTTGAATTTTGAGATGTCGCGGCCGTCGCCTCTGAATATCATCAGACGGTCGTTGCTGATGTTCAGTTTCTGGTGCAGCTCGTTTATGCGCTTCTCGTCAATCTCCACAATCTTGAAACGCATATATCCCGGGGCTTGCAGAACGGTGTGGTATGCCACTTTTCCGCCGCCCATGATGGCTATGTTCTTAACGTCGCGATAATCCTCCTTGCCCACCATCTGCTTTATGCGCGGAAGGTCTTGCTTGCTTGCCATGAAGTACACGATGTCGAGGTGTCTTATCATGTCGTCGCCGTGCGGAATTATCATCGAGCCGTTACGCTTTATTGCCACAACGTGGAACGGCATCTTCTGAATTCCGAGTTCTTTTAGTGATGTATCTATGATAGATGCGTTCTGTCTTACCTTTACGCCGATGAGCACCAGTGCGCCGTCTTCAACCTCCCACCATTGCCTAATCCAGCTTGTCTTGATGCTGTTGATAATCTCCTGACCGGCAAGCTGTTCGGGGTAGATGAGCGAACTTATTCCAAGTTCGGTGAACATCTCCTTGTACTCGTCTTGCATGTACTCGTAGTTGTCAACGCGCGCAATGGTTTTCTTTGCACCCAGCTTGTGCGCCATGGTGCAGCATGTTATGTTGTAATGTTCTTCTGTCGAAGTAGCAATGAAAAGATCTGCGTCAGCCACGCCAGCCTCCTTCAGACCTTTGATTGACGATGGCGAGATGTTGAGCGTAAGCAAGTCGAAGTTGTCGTCAAGCTCGCTGAGCTTGTCGGCATCCGAGTCCATCACGATTATGTCCTGCTCCTCTCTCGAAAGGAGTTCGGCAAGATGAATACCGATGGGGCTTGCGCCTGCTATTATTATTTTCATAAGCAGATGCTTTTTATTGTGTTAACTATATTTTCGACGTCTATTCCGACAAGATGCTGAAGTTCGCCGACCGTTCCGTGTTCAACAAAAGAGTCGGGCAGACCGAGTCGGATAACGCGGTTGCTGAATCCGTTGTCGCTAATGTATTCGAGGATGCTGCTTCCGAATCCGCCGTTTCTCACGCCGTCTTCTATTGTTATGATGTTGTGGCAGTTCTCCAGAGCCTCTTTCAGAATGTTGGTGTCGAGCGGCTTAAGGAATCGCATGTCGTAGTGGGCTATGTTCAGTTCCTTTCCGCTTGCCTTCGCCTCTTCTTCGGCAATGCTGATGGCTTTCTCGGCATTTATTCCGATAGGACCGAGCGACAGGATGGCGATGTCTTTGCCGTCCTTCATCTTTCTGCCCGTGCCTACTTTCACTTCCTCGAGCGGACATTTCCAGTCTATCTTCGAGCCTTTGCCGCGAGGGTAGCGTATCACGAATGCGCCCTTGTCGGGCAGTTGTGCCGTGTACATCAGCTTGCGCAGTTCGTGCTCGTCGTAAGGCGCGGCAATCGTCAGGTTAGGTATTGGGCGAAGGAACGCCAAGTCGAACGCTCCGTGATGTGTCGGTCCGTCTTCGCCCACCAGTCCGGCGCGGTCGAGGCACAGAACCACCGGAAGGTTCAGGATTGCAACATCGTGAATAATGTTGTCGTACGCTCTCTGCGAGAATGCCGAGTAGATGTTGCAGAAAGGCTGCAAACCGTCCTTTGCCATTCCGCCCGAGAATGTTACGGCGTGACCTTCGGCTATGCCTACATCGAATGTGCGGTCGGGCATTGCCTGCATCATTATGTTCATTGAGCAGCCCGTAGGCATCGCAGGCGTTACGCCCACTATGCGCGGATTCTTCTCTGCCAGTTCGAGCAGCGTGTGTCCGAATACATCTTGGAACTTAGGCGGCTGACCGTCGCTGCTGCTAACAAGTCGCTCGCCTGTCTCGATGTCGAATTTGCCGGGAGCGTGCCATGTTGTGGCGTGCTTCTCGGCAGGCTCGTATCCTTTTCCTTTTATCGTGTGGATGTGAAGCAACTTCGGACCTTTCATGTCCTTTATGTCGTTCAGCACCCTCACGAGTTCCTCTATGTTGTGTCCGTCTATCGGACCTAAATATCTGATGTTAAGCCCCTCGAAGATATTCTGCTGGTTAGCCAGAAGAGCCTTCAGACTGTTGTTGAAGCGTATGATGCTCTTCTTGCGCGAATCTGTCATCAGTCCTGCGTTGTGAAGCGCGTTTGCCGCCTTGAATCTGAACTTGTTGTAGGTTGAATTAGTGTTCAGGTCGAGCAGATACTGCTTCATTCCGCCCACGCTTCGGTCTATGCTCATGTTGTTGTCGTTAAGGATGATGAGCAGGTTATTATCCGATGACGAAACGTTGTTCAGACCCTCGAAAGCCAGTCCGCCGCTCATTGCACCGTCGCCAATCACCGCAACCACATGGCGGTTCTTGTTGTTGGTGTGTACGGCTGCCACCGCCATACCTAAAGCTGCTGATACCGAGTTAGATGCGTGTCCGCAGGTAAAGCTGTCATATTCGCTTTCCTCTGGACTGGGGAACGGACGTATGCCCTTGAATTTACGGTTAGTATAGAATTGGTCTTTGCGTCCTGTCAGGATTTTATGGCCGTAAGCCTGATGTCCTACGTCCCACACAATGCGGTCGTATGGCGTGTTGAATGTATAATGAAGTGCAACTGTCAACTCCACGACGCCAAGCGACGAGGCAAAGTGCCCCGGGTTGCGCGACAGCTCGCTGATAATGTCATCTCGTAGTTCCTTGCATAGTTGAGGTAACTGTTCAACGCTTAGTTTACGCAAATCTGATGGGTCGTGGATACCATCCAGAAGACTATGTCGTTTATTTTCTTCCATTTTATAAATATAGTGTGCAAAAGTACTAATATTTCTTATAAGTTGACTAACTTTGTGCTGTAAAATTATCGTTATGAAGTTACAGACCATAGTAGATAAGCCCGTTTCCGACTGGAAAATCGTCCCACAATCAAACATTTTGGTACTTGGCTCGTGCTTTGCCGAGCGCGTTGGAGAGTATCTTGCTGCGTCGGGACTGAGTTGCGTTGTCAACCCCTTCGGAGTGCTTTACAACCCCGCAAGCATCGCCCGAATCATAGATATTGCCGCACGCGGAGAATATTCGCCGGATATCAGATACGACGAGCGCAGGGGAGTGTGGTTCGACTATAATACCGATACCGAGTTAGAGTCTCCTTCTGAAGAAAAATGCCGTGCCATTGTTCGGGATGCCTTCGGGATTCTTAGCAGTCAGTTTGCCAAGGCTGATGTCGTTATCGTTACATTTGGAACAAATCATGTTTATCTTAACGAAGGTACAGTCGTGTCTAACTGCCACAAGCAGCCTTCAGGTTCTTTTTCCGAAAAGCTTCTTGGTGTTTCTGAGATAGAATGCCTTTGGAACGGAATCGTCTCTTCGAACCCTTCAAAGAAGTTTATCTTTACTGTCAGCCCAATAAGATACCGCAAGTACGGCTATCACGAAAGTCAGCTAAGCAAGGCGGCTCTGCTGCTTGCTGCCGATGCCGTGGTGAGCAGAAACGCAAACTGCTCGTACTTTCCGGCATACGAGATCATGAACGACGAGTTGCGCGACTATCGTTTCTATGCCGAAGACATGATTCATCCGTCCGAGCAGGCTGTAAGATACATCATCGATTGTTTTATTGAATCATTTTTTGAAAACAGCACGAAGGAGTTCGCAAAAGACTATTCCGAAGTACGAAAAGCACTCGAACATCGTCCTCTTCACCCCGAAAATGAGGCTTATAAACATTTTTTAACTCAATTATTGTTAAAAATTGACCGACTTTGCGTAAAATATCCGTACTTTGCATTCAATAAAGAAAAAAATATATGTCATACACTGTTGAACAAATTGCAGAATGGATGGGAGCCGAAAGAATAGGCTCTGCTTCTGCAAACGTAAATTGGATACTAACAGATAGTAGATCTTTGTGTTTCCCTGAAGAAACTTTGTTCTTTGCACTTAAGAGCCAGCGCAACGATGGCCACAAGTATGTGCAGGAATTGTATAAAAGAGGTGTACGTAATTTTGTAGTGTCGAGATTGCCACAGAACATGGTGGCAGATGATTGTAATTTCTTTGTTGTTGATGACACGCTTCATGCCCTTCAGATGCTGGCTGCCAGTCATCGTTCGCAATTCAACATCCCCGTTGTCGGAATAACCGGAAGCAACGGCAAGACCGTGGTGAAGGAGTGGCTCAACCAACTTCTCTCGCCTGTAAAGGTCGTTACTCGCTCGCCTCGCAGCTACAACTCGCAGATTGGCGTGCCTATGTCGGTATGGCTCTTGAACGAGAAGACCGAGGTGGCTCTGTTCGAGGCCGGAATATCAAAGATAAACGAGATGGAGGCTCTCTATAAGGTAATAAAGCCAACCATCGGAGTGCTTACCAACATCGGAACGGCACATCAGGAGAACTTCTATTCGCTTGAGGAGAAATGTATGGAGAAACTCCGTCTTTTCACCAGCAGCGACGTAATAGTATATAACGGCGACGACAGTCTTATAAGCAGTTGCGTTGCCAAGTCGATGCTGTCTGCCCGTGAGATTGCGTGGAGCACGACAGATTCAGACAAACCGCTGTTCATCAGTTCGATAGAGAAGAAGGAAAACGAGACGCACATCTCTTACCGATATATCGGAACCGACGGCAACTTCACCATTCCGTTCATAGATGATGCATCTATCGAGAACGCCCTCAACTGCTTGGGTGTATGCCTTTACATGATGATTCCGCAGGAAGTCATCGCCGAGCAGATGAAGAAGCTTGAGCCTGTTGCCATGCGTCTTGAGGTGAAGGACGGCAACCACGGCTGCACGCTCATCAACGATAGTTACAACAGCGATATCAACTCGCTCGACATCGCGCTCGACTTTATGCGTCGCCGTGCCGATGTTTCGGGCAGAAAGCACACGCTCATCCTCAGCGATATGCTTCAGACCGGACTGAACGCCAAGAACTTGTACCGCAAGGTGGCGCAGCTCGTAAACGGTCGCGGAATAGACAAGATTATAGGCGTGGGCGACGAGATAAGCAGCGCGGCAGACCGTTTCGAAATGGAGAAATACTTCTTCCACACAACTGCCGACTTGCTCGAGAGCGATGTGTTCAAGAAACTGCACGACGAGGTTATCCTTGTGAAAGGCTCGCGCGACTATCGTTTCGAGGAGATTATAGAATGCCTCGAAAAGCAGGTTCACGAAACGATTCTTGAAATAAATCTTGGCGCGGTGGTCGAGAACCTTAACTATTACCGCAGCTTCATGAAGCCAGAGACTAAGATGGTGTGCATGGTTAAGGCAAGTGCCTACGGAGCTGGCAGCGTTGAGGTAGCAAAGACTCTGCAAGACCATAACGTCGATTTTCTTGCCGTTGCCGTTGCCGACGAGGGCGCAACGCTCCGCAAGGCTGGAATAACATCGAACATCATGATTATGAATCCCGAAATGACGGCTTTCAAGAAGATGTTCGACTATGGTCTTGAACCTGAGGTCTATAACTTCAAACTTCTCGACGCGCTCATCAAGGCGGCTGAGAAGGAAGGAATAACAAATATGCCAATCCACATTAAGCTCGATACCGGAATGCACCGCTTGGGCTTCAATCCGGAGACTGATGTTCCCGAACTAATCAATCGCCTGAAGAATCAGAACGCGCTGATGCCGCGCTCAATCTTCTCTCACTTCGTGGGAAGCGACGACGATTCGTTCGACTATTTCTCTGAATATCAGTTCAACTTGTTCGACAAGGCAAGCAAGCAGATTCAGGCTGCGTTCCCTCACAAGATTCTGCGCCATATCTGCAACTCGGCAGGTATTGAGCACTTCCCTGAACGTCATCTCGACATGGTTCGTCTCGGACTCGGCTTGTACGGCATCAACTCGCGCAATAACAAGACGATACATAACGTAAGTACGCTGAAGACGACTCTCCTTCAGATTCGCGATGTGCCTGCCGGCGATACGGTTGGTTACAGCCGAAAGGGTAAGATTACGCGTCCTTCGCGCATTGCCGCCATTCCTATCGGTTATGCCGACGGACTGAACCGTCATCTGGGCAACGGCAACGCGTATTGCTTGGTAAACGGTCAGAAGGCATACTATGTCGGAAATATCTGTATGGATGTGTGCATGATTGATGTTACTGATATTCCTTGCAAGGAGGGCGACAAGGCGATAATCTTTGGCGAAGAGTTGCCTGTAACCGTTCTGAGCGATATCCTTGGTACAATCCCTTACGAGGTTCTGACTGGTATAAGCACTCGCGTAAAGAAGGTGTATTATCAGGATTAGAGACAATTGACAATTCACAATTGACAGTTGACAATTTTTTGAGTTGAAACTTGAAAATTGAAAGTTGAAATTTTTTAGAATTGACAATTCACAGTTGACAATTGACAATGAACAATTCAAAATTGCTTTCATAATTGCTGAG
>JBGUGY010000020.1:0-4191 GCA_045111775.1 Bacteroidaceae bacterium
AGCAAGACAGAAGATAGATTCAAGGTAGATTCAAGGTACATCCAAGTAAGCCGAAAGATACTGAGAAGAGTTTATAATGGTAGACTAATGGTTGAGAATCGGAATAGGATAAATCTTAACATGAAATTGCCAATGTAACAACTGGGGTTAGTATGGGAAGTGTGAAATTCTGGGGAAGCCCAATTACTATTTGACGGGTAATTCAAAATTGTAGAAAAAGTGAACTTTTTAGCCTTATGGTAAATACAAAATGATGGCAAGGTATAGGGAAGCTATACGCAGGGTATATGCAGGGTATATGCAGGGTATATGTAAGTTATATGTTAGCTATATGTTAGCTATATGTTGGCTATATGTTAGCTGTATGTTAGCTATATGTAAACTATATGTAAACTATATGCAGGAGACAGCCAGATTAGGTTATGGGGAGGTTGAAAGTTCAGAATTGACAATGGACAGAGACAATTCAGAATTCAGAATTCATAATTCAAAATTCAGAATTGTTAATTGTTAATTGTGAATTCAGAAACGCTTTTATGAATAAAATTTGTAATTTTGCAGCCGGTTATTTCAATCCAAGTATGAACATATCTAATTTCTGTACATACATTGTAATGATGGAGATGCTTTTTACTTGTCTTTGCGCAAAGGCACAAAACAGGAAGGAGAACATTGAGCAGAGCCGTAAGATAATGAGGCAGGCGATTGACAGTCTTGCCGACATTCGCCACAACTCTGCCAACAGAAAGGAACGCGTAAACGCAGATATGGGCGTGGTAAGGAAAATGACGGACAATCTATTAGACATCTTTCAGAAGACAAAAACAGACACGAACTTTGTATCAAGGCCTGATAAGCCTCTCACGGTAAAGCTGAAAAACGACGTGTCGGGCAACATGATTAGAATAAACACAGTCTCGGCAGAGGGTAATAAGGTTGATTATCTGCTGAACAACAATCTGCGCGAGACGGTAGGAATAACCGCCAACTATCGAGGCTTGTCGGCTACGCTCTCGATAAACCCGAAGAAACTTCTGGGCAGGACGTCTGACAAGGAATACATCATAAACTACTACAATAACAAGTACGGAATAGACCTCTCGTACGGCGACATACACAGCTTTTACGGAGGCACATCACATACAAGCCGAAGCAACCGCGTGCGATACGACGAGGCAAGGCTGAGAAACCTTCAGGCTAACGTCTACTACGTCTTCAACAACCGGAAATTCTCGTACCCGGCGGCTTTCACCAATTCGTACATCCAGCGCAGGAGTTCGGGCAGTATCATCGCTGCGGCATCGCTATACGGCGGAAAGCTATCGGGAATGGATAGGATTTCGGAAGACATGAACTCTACCCTCACCTTGTCGGACATTACGATGATGCACGCAAGCCTTGGCGCAGGATACGCCTACAACTACGTTCCGAGCAAGAGATGGCTCTTCCACCTGTCAACGCAGATTTCGGTACTGCTGAAGAAGAGATACACGCTGAGTTACACAGACACTGACGGAGAGAGTCACGACGAAAGAATGAAGTCGAAGTTTGCCAACATCTTTAACGTGGGCAGAGTTGGCATGACGTACTTCAAGAACGACCTTTTCTTCTCGCTCACAAGCGTGGTTCAGCTTTCGAACGTTGGAGACACAGACCAATATTCAATCACCAACGTGAAATGGAAGGCAAGACTCTCCGCAGGAAAGCGGTTCTGACAACAACATTCGGGTAAAGATTAAAAACAGGAAAATATAATAATACACAACGATGAAAAGTAAGACTTTAACTCTGCTGATTGTGTTTGCAATGTGCTGCATTCAGGGCATTCAGGCACAGAAAAGAACAAACAACATTACAATTATCATCTCGCTCGACGGATTCAGATGGGACTATCCGCAGATGTACCGCTGTCCTAACATCGACAAAATCGGAAAGGACGGCGTGGAGGCCGAGGTGACTCCGTGCTATCCGGCATCGACCTACCCCAACCACTACAGCATAGCCACGGGTCTCTATCCCGACCACCACGGCATCGTGTCGAACACGTTCTACTGCAAGGACAACCGCACGTTCTACAAGATGAGCGACCTCTACAAGCCTAAGGCTCTCCAGCAATACGGCGGCGAGCCGATATGGATTACAGCCAACCGTCAAGGCGTGAAGAGCGGCACGATATACTGGATTGGCTCTGAGTTTCAGATTAAGGGCTTCTTCCCTACTTACTTCGAGAGATGGTCGAAAACTCCTCACCTATCGTTCCAGAAGAGAGCCGACAAGGTGCTCGAACTGCTGACAATGCCAGAAGGCACTCGTCCACAGCTGATTATGTGCTACTTCGAAGAGCCCGACCACACTGGTCACTTGTACGGTCCGCAGTGTCGCGACATCGGCACGCAGATTGCCGAACTCGATAATATCATAGGCGACTTGTGGAAGAAGATAAAGACTCTGCCGATAGGCGACAGGGTGAACCTAATCGTTACATCCGACCACGGCACGGCTGCCATAAGCGACCATACTTGCATTCTGATAAAGAAGTATCTGAAGAAGAAATGGTACAACGAGATTGCAGTTGCCATCCCTACCAACATATACACTAAGCCAGAATATCGCGACACGGTCTACGAGGAGCTGAAGAAGGTTGAGCACGTTCAGGTGTGGAAGAAGGAGGAAGTGCCTGAGCATCTGCACTATGGCACGCATCCAAACTGCGGCGACATCATCGTTGCTCCCGACAAGGGTTACAACTGCGTTAACTATCTGCCTCACCTCTATGGCGAGCATGGCTACGATCCTACGGAAAGGGATATGCACGTAATCTTCAAGGCTTGCGGTCCTGACTTTAAGAAGGGCTACAAGCAGCCAGACTTCTACAATGTGGATATATATCCGCTGCTGTGCAATCTTCTGGGCATAAAACCTGCCAAGAACGATGGCGACATAAAGAGAGTGAAGGGGATGCTGAAAGGGAATTGACAATTCACAATGGACAATTGACAATTATTTAATTTGAAACTTGAAAGTTGAAAATTGAAAATTCAATTGACAATTGACAATGTAGAACATTGAAAATTCAGAATTCTTAGTTGAAGATTCCCTCTGTTTTCCATTGATTCTACTGAATTCCGACTCGACATGTGATCGCTTGCGTCCTTTCAGTAGCAAGAAATTGACAGCATCTGCAAACACTAATTTTCTGATTGGCTTTGCAAGAAAATATGGGCAAAAAAATAAGCCTCTGGTTGATTTTCGAGTTCAACCAGAGGCTTTTTAATTTATCTTACTTTGATAAAGACTTGTATAATTTCAGATTTGATATTGCTGCAAAATTGGTAATAATTTCACCCTTTGAATCAATAACACTGATGAGTGAACCTACAAAATCAGCATCTTTCAGTCCATTGTTATCATAGAAGGTACAAACTTTTTTACTAGGATCAAAAGCACATTTATATGTATAAGGTTCATCCATGTAAATATTGCCTTCACTTGTCAATGAATATTGTACTACATCAAGAGCACCTAAAACATTTCCCACAACAGTATTGTTTAACAACTCATAGCTACCATCCTTTGTCAGTTTACCAACCAATGGGTAATTGCCATACTTTGTATTGCACAAACCTGTAATTGTAACCAAAGAGTCGGCTCTATTTAAAGCAACTTTAACCTTCAATGTGTCCTTTACATACTCATCCTTTTCTTCATCGTACTGCAACATATCTTCATATACTGCAATCCAATCACCAAACAAAGAATACTGGACGAAATTCACAGTCTGAACCATATCTGTATTGATAGCCTTAACAACAGCTGAAGCCTTACGATACTCACCTGTCTCGTTGGCTGCAATATTGAAATGGACACCGTCCTCGCTGGCTGTATAGGTTACCCAATCAGGAAGACCAGAAACTTCGAAACCAAATGTATTACGTGCTTTGTAATCGACACCTACAGCTGAGTTATCGCAAGAATAAAATATAGTATCTTCGCTAAACTCTGTTACACGACCAAGCTGAGTTACAGGAACACGCTTTGTCTGGTTGCCGCATTTAAGCGTAACCATTGCGGTACGGCTGTCGATAGAATAGTTATCATCGAGGCTAATGTAGACTTTAGACGCATCTGCGCTTACCTTACACCACGCTTCTGATGATGTTGCGGTAACTACCGCATCGCCCTGACCGCCAT
>JBGUGY010000021.1:0-11707 GCA_045111775.1 Bacteroidaceae bacterium
AAAATTACATCTTGAACGAAAGCTCGAAGCCGAAACTGAACGAGCCTGTGTTGCGCTGAACCAAGGTAGATGATGCCGAACTTGAAAGATACGGCTCGTAGAAGAGCATGTTGTTTACATAGAACGAAAGCGATGCAAACGTGCCGAGTTCCTTTGTCAGTCGACCAGATACGAGCCATGTAACCGGATTGGTAATAGGCACATCGTCAGAGCCAGTTGTTATCTGGTCGGAAAGCTTAACTCCCTTTATAGTGAGATTCTCGTCGGCAAGCATCTCTTTAGTAACCTCATAGAACGTATTGTCCGTGTCAATCAATCCAACAGGCACTCTGCCAGGATTGATGTTATGGCTGTAGTTGTACCATACAACTTGTCCTGCCAGCGAGGCAACCATCTTCAGCGACGGAACATGGGTTACAAATCGCAGGTTTGTGTTGAAACGGCGATAAACGCTCTTAACCTCATCAGCATTATACACTACCTTGAAAGGAACAGTGCCATACTGTTTGTAAGACGTTGGCATGTTTTTCGGACTCTCAACCGTATATCCTTTCATCCAATGCTGAGATTCGGAATACGCACCGGTGAGATAAACGTGAGTGCGCAGCTTCTCAATCTCGCCCAAATCGAAATCGACCTCCAGACCTTTGTTTACCGACACAGCGAGGTTTCCAATCTTTCCGGTTGTCATCATCACCGTATCTATTCTTTCCGGATTGCTGTAATCAATAACGGTTGGCTGTCCCGGAGTGACGATGAGACCTTTTTCTGCCGAATAGTAGTTAGAAGTGTATGTTACGTATTCAGCCGAGTTGCTGAAGCCGTTTCCCATCTTCTCGTAATATGCAATGACGCTCGCCTTGCGCTTTCCCGGAAGCTGAAAATCCATTCCGACCTCATACTTGTCGTTATTGGCATTCTTCAGTCCGACGGTTCGCTTAACATCATAGACGTAAGTGTTGTAAACGAGCAACTGCCCTGCCTGATTGTTCTGCGGCATATAGTTTGCAGCCACTCGGTCGTTGTACTTCTTGTCGGGATAAAGATAGTCGAGGCTCGGAGTCTTTGAGTTTCGTCCGTAAGCCAAGCGCAAGTCCATCCATCGTGTAATGTCGATGCTCAAATTTATTCGCGGCGACACGCTCGAAGCCGTCTCTTCCATAAACGGCTGAATGGTTGTGAAGCGCACTCCCGGCTGAAAAACCAGCTTGCGGTGCTTGGCGAAGTTCCAAGTAAACTTGTCTTCGACATAAGCATTAAACTGATGGAGTCCCGGAATGTCGTAATAAGCGCGAGGTCGCCCGTTGTTGTTCGGATTCAGCGGATGCAAATCATCGTCGTTATAATATCCGCGGGCATTGTTCCAATCGTAATGATATTCAACGCCCATCTTGAAGTTCTGGTTCGTCTTGCCCTTCTTTATGTAGAACTGATTGGAAATTTTGGCAACGACATTGCCCGGGCGACTGATGTTTCCGCCGCTGGCACGATAAGAGCTGTTTTCCCACGGAACAGAGTAATATCCGCTTTCGGTGGCAGTGAGTATTGGCTGCAATCCGCTCTGCACCGGAATGATTTTCTCGTATCGGCTGTCCGAATTGTTAAGCGTCATACCCAAGGTGTAACTTACCGTACGGGCATACAGTTTGTTTACCGAAATCTTTCCGTTGTGGTTTATAGAGAAGTTCTGATTTTTTACGTCCGTGTTAGTGCCCTCGATTGTGGCATCAGGGTCGTCGCCCGACCAGTCGTGATTCATGTTGTAGCGCAGCTTGGTAGTTGTGTGCCACTTGTGCGTGATGTCGTAGCCCAGATTCAGCGCGCCCGTGTAGCGGTTGAACGACTTCGTCTTCATTCGCGGATCGCCCCACGCCTGAGCATAGTCGAACGAGAAGTTGAGCGTTCCCTTGCGATGCGTTCCGGGCATCATAATCTTGAATCCCTTGCTTGCCGAGACGTTTTTGCTGCTCGGATTAACCTTCAGTCTTAAATTCCACGGCGTAACACCAACGCGCGAGTTTATCACGGTCAGACCGCTTGTCAAATCGCCGTATTCAGCCGAAGGCACTCCGCGGATAACCTCAACCGACTCGATATCGTCCGAGCTGATTGTGCGGAGGTCTGTTCCGACAAACGCCGTGCTCGAAAATCCGCCCTGATTAACCGCTCCGTTGTTCGAAACCTGCATTCCATCCATCACGATGCTCGAACCGAACGCATTGTTGTTATCGTTTACGAGTCCGCGAATCTGAAGGTTCGACTGCGACGTAAGGTCGGTATTCTTCATCAGCTGTCCCGGCACAAGCTGCATGATATCGTCGAGCGAGAATGCCTGTAGATGGTTTATTGCCTGCTTTGAGATTATCGAGCTTGTACTCTCGCCTGCCGCATTCTTTCGCGCCACAACCTCAACCTCATCGAGGGCGAGAGTCGAAGAATACATCTTCACGGGAATCTTCATGTCCGATGCTACCACGATTTTATGTTCAAAGGCGTTCATGCCGACGTACGAAATCTTCAGAAGCCATTCGCCCGGCATCACATTCTCGAACGTGGCCTTTCCATTTACATCAGTAACCGCATAAGTGCCGAGCGGCTGCAACTCGCAGCGCGCAAAAATAAGCGGCTGATTATCGTCATCCACCACCGACAAAGCAACATTATATGTCTTTCCGCTTCCTCCTTTTGATGTCTTCTGAGCCGAAACACTTAACCCGAACATCAAAAAAAGCAATAGTAAGTTCCAACGAACTATAAATAAACGACTTGCACTCATTGCACAATTACGATTTTTACTGATATTTTTACGTTATAATGCTAAGCAAGCCAAAACGCTCTCATTTTTTCAAAAAGCAAAGTTGAATCCGCATTTTTACTTTTTTCATTTTGTCTTGCAACAATAGCCATGCAAAAATAGTAAAAAAGAGCAATTACCGCTTATAAATCGGAAGAAAAATAGCAAAAAATCAGCATTTTTTGTTTCTAAAAGTATTTTCGTTTTTTAAGGTTGTCACTTTAAAGGCGTTTTTATTTACATTCTGATATTATTGCAAGCGCACAAAAAAAACGGCTCGGAATCAGTTATAAACCTGAACCGAACCGTCTACCGACTGAGTTACTCTGTATTTCCACAACGGGCGACCGCTGCCCTCAATAACTATTCCGCCGTTGTTCAAGTCGTACTGATTGCCGCAGCGCGTACATTTGGCTATACCCTTGTCATCGAACTGGACTCGCGCGCTTTCCAAATTACACTCAGGACAAGCCAAATCGTAGCACACCAGCCCAAGGTTATCGTTGTTGAGCGTCGGCGTGCCGAGAATCAATCCGCCAAGCCCCAGATACGTCGACAGCAGCTTAGCCTCGGTGAGCGTCTGCGTGTGTGTTGAGCCGTCCATCTTCGTTATCAGAAGTTTCGAGCTGCCATTCTTGCGTATGCTGATGAACTGTCCCATGCTCTGCGCCACATTATACGGCGAGAACGACATGTTGCAGCCGAAATTCACCTTGTAGCTTGAGCCTGAATTGTAAACGTCGCCGCACGCCGTAGTCCAGAGGCAAAGCATCAACGCCAAAATTGTTTTGTATGTTTGTTTCATATAACTCTTTTTAACTCATCTGACTTGCGCATTTCGCTGTAATGCGCAAGTCAGACTCATAATCAGAACGAAAGAACAGGGTCTTTTAGTATATCTTCAATCTGCGAAAGTTCCTCGGCCGAGAAATCAAGGTTATCGATACATTTTATATTATTATTCAGTTGTTCAACTGAACTTGCGCCGATAATCACCGATGTCATTCGCTCATCTTTCAGAATCCACGCCAAAGCCATCTGCGCCAGCGACTGTCCACGTTTCTTCGCAATCTCATTCAGTTTTATCGATGCCGCAACGCGTTCTTCCGACACCTGCCCTTTCTGCAAGAAGCCTGTCTCTCTCGCAGCACGCGAATGTTCAGGAATGCCGTTCAGATAGCGGTCGGTAAGCAATCCCTGCGCCAAAGGCGAGAATGCCACAACGCCCGAGCCATTGTCGGCAGCGCATTTCAGCGTTCCGCCCTCAACCTTGCGGTCGTACATGCTGTATCGATACTGACTCACAAGGCACGGAACCTTTGCCTCGCGCAGAATGTCGTAGCATTTCTGCTGCAAGTCGAGCGGATATTTCGAGATGCCCACATAGAGGGCCTTGCCCTGGCGGACAATGTCGATAAGAGCCTGCATCGTCTCCTCAACTGGCGTTACGCCGTCGTATCGGTGACTATAGAAGATGTCGAAATATTCAAGTCCCGTACGTTTCAGACTCTGATTGATGCTCGCCATCAGATTCTTGCGCGAAGAGCCGTCGCCATAAACGCCCTGCCACATCTCGTGTCCAGCCTTTGATGTGATAAGCATCTCGTCGCGATGCGAAGCCAGCTCGTTTCTTAGAATCCTGCCGAAATTTGTCTCTGCCGAGCCGGGCGCAGGACCGTAGTTGTTAGCCAAATCGAAATGACATATTCCTTGGTCGAAAGCCGACACAACAATATCGGTGGCAACCTTAAAGTCGTCTACATCGCCGAAGTTATGCCACAAGCCGAGCGACACAACAGGCATCTGCACGCCGCTCCTTCCACAAAATCTGAATTTCATAAAGTTATAGTATTATAGATTACGAAAAAAGGATTGAAGAAAAGAACGGCACGCCATTTTCTTCAACCCTCTGAAGTATTTTTCTATTTTTTATCTGCCAAGCAAGGCATTCTCGGCATCAACCATCGTCTTGAAGTTGAATCCGCTCACAACCTCGCTCATCAGAGCCTGAATCTGCTCGTTGCACAAGTTTCCGATACTGCCCTCGTGGGTGTGATGAATGTCCTTGTTCGGCTTGAAGTTTCCGGCCTCAATCTCGAGTCCCACTTTCTTGTAGGCATCGCGGAAAGGCGTTCCGCTTGCAGCCAGCCTGTTCACCTCCTCAACGCTGAACATATTGTCGTAGCGCGGATCGTCGAGGATATTCTCGTTCACCTTCATCTTGTTGATGATGTACGAAGTCATCTTCAGACAATCCTTCAGTTCCTTGAAGGCAGGAAGGAAGACTTCCTTTATTATCTGTAAGTCGCGGAAATATCCGCTTGGCAAATTGTTCATTATGAGCATTATCTGCTGCGGAAGCGACTGAATCTTATTGCACTTTGCGCGAGTAAGCTCAAACACATCAGGATTCTTCTTGTGAGGCATGATGCTCGAACCTGTCGTACACTCGTCAGGAAGTTTCACGAAAGCGAAATTCTGACTGTTGAACATGCAGGCATCGAAGGCGAGCTTTGCAATCGTTCCGGCAATCGAAGCCATGGCATACGCAACGTTGCGCTCAGTCTTGCCGCGTCCCATCTGAGCATAGACCACGTTGTAGTCCATCGAATCGAAGCCCAGAAGCTTCGTTGTCAGAGTACGGTTCAGCGGGAAAGAAGAGCCGTATCCGGCAGCCGAGCCAAGTGGGTTGCGGTTGGTAATCTTGAACGCCGCCTGAAGGAACATCATATCGTCAACCAAGCCCTCGGCATACGCTCCGAACCACAGTCCGAAGCTCGACGGCATGGCAACCTGCAAATGAGTGTAGCCCGGCATCAGCACGTTCTTGTACTTGTTGCTCTGGGTAATCAGTTCGTTGAACAGAACCTCAACCTCCTCGGCAATCTCCTTTATCTCGGCGCGGGTAAAGAGCTTCAGGTCTACCAGCACCTGGTCGTTGCGCGAGCGTCCGCTGTGGATTTTCTTGCCCATGTCGCCAAGCTTGCGCGTAAGCATCAGCTCAACCTGCGAATGAACGTCCTCAACGCCGTCCTCAATCACGAACTCGCCCTTTTCGGCAAGCTGATAGATATTCTTCAACTCGGAAAGAAGCTTCGGAAGTTCGTCGGAGCCAAGCAGTCCGATGCTCTCGAGCATCGTGATGTGAGCCATAGAGCCGAGCACATCGTACTTTGCAAGATACAAGTCCATCTCGCGGTCTCGACCAACGGTAAACTTCTCGATTTCCTCGTTCACCTGAACGTTCTTTTCCCAAAGTTTTGTAGCCATAGTCTTGTTTTATTAGAATTCAGTATAAGGCATGCGCGAAAGCATGTTTGCGATGCCCTCGGCACCCTTCTCGAGCTTTCCGCCAAGCATTCCGCGCATAATCAGGTTCAAGTCGGCGCCAATCGTAACCTTCATCTTGCAAGAGTTGGCATCGACCGGCAGAAGCTGAATCCACAGATTTGCGTTTATCGGAACATTCTCCAATGCGTACTTTATGCACTTTTCCTCGCGCTCAACAACGCGAAGAGTGAGGTTGCCTACCGGCGGAACGGAAACGCTTACAGAGTCGGTGTCCGAAGTAAGACTCTTGAGTACAGGAATCATCTTCTCAACCTGATCACCGTCGGCCTGTTCCTTCAGCTTTGCAACCAATTCCGGATTGTCAAGCTTCTGCTTTACGTTTTGCAGATTGCTCAAGTCCGACAACTTAGAGAAAACCATCTCTCGTGTATAAGGGATGGTTTTTACAGAACTTTCGTATTTATGCAATGACATATTTCTTATTTATACATTCCAGTGTGCAGGATCCTTTCTCCATTCGTTAAGAACCTGAACATCTGCTTCTGTAATATATTCAGTTTTCAGAGCCACATCAACAACAGCCTCGTAGTTTGTAAGTGTGATGAGCTTAACCTTGGCATCCTTGAATGCCTGAACGGCAACGTCGAAGCCGTAAGTATAAGATGCAACCATGCCGAGCACCTCGCATCCGCTGTTACGGATAGCCTCGACAGCCTTCAAGCTGCTGCCGCCAGTTGAGATAAGGTCTTCGAGCACAACAACCTTCATTCCCGGGCGAAGTTCACCTTCAATAAGGTTCTCAAGACCATGGTCTTTTGGTTTAGAGCGAACGTAAACAAATGGCTTGTTAAGCAAGTCGGCAACAAGAGCGCCCTGTGGAATTGCACCAGTAGCAACGCCAGCAACAGCATCTACACCCGGAAACTCCTCCATGATGATTCGTGCAGACTCGGTCTTTACGAAGCTGCGCAACTCAGGATAAGACAAAGTCTTGCGGTTGTCGCAATAGAATGGTGATTTCCAGCCTGATGCCCAAGTGAAAGGGCTGTTTGGCTGCAACTTGATAGCCTTAATCTTAAGAAGCTTCTCTGCAAAAATTTTCTCTAAAGTCTTCATATTATAAAAAAGTGTTTTATTTTTTCGCTGCGAAGATACTACAATTATTTCAAAAAAGAAACCGTTGTCCAATAAAAAACTGAACAACGGCCAATATTTACACAATTGAAAATTTGTTACTTGAGAAACTTCACAGCATAGCATACCAAATCGCCAGAGGCTGTTATACTTATTGTATAATCGTGGTTTGGATTCAAATTCTCATATTTTACAGCAGCCGAACCACTCTTGTCGACCACCTGTTCAACCAATCCCCAGAATGCTCCGCTGAAGTGAGCCTTCACATAAAGGTTTCGTGCATAGTCAGAACCCTTGTTTGCGCAATATACAATCACGCCCTTACATCCGGTAACGGCAAGAGTCATTTCCTTGTGAGAGCCTTCCTGCTTGACAATGACGCCTTCCATTCGCTGTGGCTGAATAACCTTATCGCTTGTTGGGTCGATGGTCTGAAGGCAAGTTTTATATGCAAAGAAACTTTCGCCCTTTCCATTATGCACCCACTTTTCTTCAAACGCCTTTGCTACGGATTCGTGGTCGAAGTAAAGAACCTGATTCGCCTTTACCTTCTTAATTGTCTGTGCAGTGGCTGCGACCGAAATAACGGCCAGCAACGCCAGTAGTAATAATTTCTTCATAATACTTTGGTTTTATGCAAATTACTCCTCAAAACGGAGTTTAAACAAGATTTCGGGTATCACACCACAAATATATATATAATTGCTATTAAACCAAAGAAAAAGGAAATTATTTTATGTTTAATTATTATTTTTTAACAATTCCGTAACATTCAGTTTCTCGCAGCCCTGAATCGCGTCAATCATTTCAGCCTTATGAAGTTTCGAAAAGCCATTAGGGAAACATATATGCTCCATGTTGATGCAGTCGCCAAAGGCAGCGTTGCCCAGTTTCTGCAAGCTTTCCGGAAGTTGAACGTCAGTCAATGCTACGCACTGCGAGAATGTGCGGATTCCAATCTCCGTTACCGTAGGCGGGAAATCGATGGTGTTGATTGACGAGCAGAGACTGAAAGCATCGTCCTCAAGTCGCTGAAGATTCAGCGGAAGGGTTATCTTGCGCAAAGCTTTACATTTCTTGAACGTAGCCACCTTCAAGGTCGTAAGATTCTCTGGCAGACGGAGTTCAACGGCATTCTCGCATCCACAGAAAGCGCCTGCTCCGATACGCGCCACATTGTCGGGCACATCAATCTTATGCAACGATGAGCAGCCCTCGAAAGCATGGTCTGAAATGAAAGTGAGTCGGCTTGAGAACTTCACGTTCACAAGTCGCTGATTATCGCGGAACGCATTCTTGCCGATGCCAGCCACGACAACGCCCAAGCCCTCGAGAATAACGCTCGAAGGAATCTCGATTTCGCTGTCACGACCGTCAAACTTCACGATTTCGACTTTCTTGCGGTCTTGCAGATATCTGAATGTCCACAATCCGCTCTTGACATATCTGCCGTCAGTAATCTGCTTAAACTGCTGACCAAAAGGCGATGCAATTATGCTGCAAAAGCTTTTCTCGGGAACACGGAGAATACATTTCTGAAGTTTAGTACTGTCTTCGCATACAGGCAGAGTGTCGCCGTCGAAATAGACAGATTCGAGACACTTGCAATCGTCAAAAACACCTACGCCAATATTCTGAATTCCAGAGCCAAGTCTGATAGTCTTCAAATCTACGCAGCCCGAAAATGCGCTGTCGCCAATCTCCGTTACAGTATCAGGAATGACAATCTCCTGCAATCCCTGAATCATACTGAAGGCACTTTCGCCAATACTCACTACTTCGTAGTTCATGATTACAGGCTCAATCTTTGCAACGGTAGTATCGTCTGTTCCAAGATGCTTCAAGAATTCGTTTCTCGCCTCATCTTCTGCAAGATACTCCTCTACTACCTTACTTATATACGCAATAGCTTCAAGTCCGCCTTCCGCATTCTTTGAGTACAGAACACGGTTGCAGATAATCTCATCGCCAATCATGTAGCTGTCAAGTTCCTTCGTTTGCAACGGTCCGAAAGGATTCTGCGCCACCGGCGCCTCGCAAGTACATATAGTATCGGTGCTCACAAACGATGTGCGCTGCTGACGGACAGGTTCTTCGCAGCCCTCGCTTTCGTCGTTCTTTGGACAGAAAAACGACAATAGTGAAGCCACGAAGCCTTCTTGTTCAAGATAATAATCTTTACAACTATATAGATAGGCTATGCCCAAAACGGCAAACGCAAAGCCCAATATCAACCAAACTACCATTTAACTAAATTAGAATTAGATATCTTAATAATCAGTTGCAAATTTAAGTATTATATATAAAACCACCAAATTTGAGTATTTTTTTTAACATTTTATTACATTTTTCGTAAAACAGAAATAGCGTATAAAAAAGATTTTGTACTTTTGCCATCAAATTTGTGATTTAAAAAGTCATTAAAAATCAAATATGAACATATTAGAACTGAGTGAACAGGAGATTAACCGCCGCAATTGCCTTAACGAATTGCGTGCTATGGGAATAGACCCATATCCTGCTGCAGAGTATCCGACAAACGCGTACACTACTGAGATTAAAGAGGCGTTCAAGGACGATGATGAACCAAGAGAAGTTTGTATTGCTGGCCGTATGATGAGCCGACGAGTTATGGGTAAGGCATCTTTTGCCGAACTGCAAGACTCAAAAGGCAGAATTCAGGTTTATATCACACGCGACGATGTGAATACTCCAGAACTCGAAATGTACACAGTGTTCAAGAAACTTCTTGACCTTGGCGACTTTATTGGCGTAAAGGGTACTGTTTTCCGCACACAGACAGGCGAAATCAGCGTTCACGCCAAAGAATTGACAGTTCTTGCAAAGAGCCTTAAGCCGCTCCCTATCGTAAAGGAGAAGGACGGACAGGTATATGATTCATTTGACGACCCTGAACTCCGTTATCGCCAGCGTTACGTTGACCTCATCGTAAACAACGGCGTAAAGGACACATTCTTGAAGAGAGCAACAATCCTGCGCACCATGCGTCAGGTATTCGACGAGGCTGGCTTCACCGAGGTGGAAACTCCTATATTGCAGCAGATTGCCGGCGGTGCTTCTGCCCGTCCGTTCATCACACACCACAACGCCCTGAACGTTGACCTCTACCTGCGTATCGCAACAGAGCTTTATCTGAAGCGTCTTATCGTTGGTGGTTTCGAAGGTGTTTACGAGATTGGACGTAACTTCCGCAACGAGGGTATGGACCGCTCGCACAACCCTGAGTTTACTTGCATGGAGCTTTACGTTTCGTACAAGGACTACAACTGGATGATGACATTTACAGAGAACCTTCTTGAGAAAATCTGTATCGCTGTAAACGGCACGACTGAAGTCAAGATTGGCGACAACATCGTATCATTCAAGGCTCCATACCGCCGTCTGCCTATCCTCGACGCTATCAAGGAGAAGACAGGCTACGACCTCTCTACTATGAGCGAGGACGAGATGCGCGAGATCGCAAAGAAACTTGGTGTTGAGGATACTGAAATAATGGGCAAGGGCAAGCTTATCGACGAAATCTTCGGCGAGACTTGCGAGGGCACATTCATTCAGCCTACATTCATCACCGACTACCCTGTTGAGATGTCGCCTCTGACAAAGATGCACCGCAGCAAGCCGGGACTTACAGAGCGTTTTGAGCTGATGGTAAACGGTAAGGAGCTTGCAAACGCATACTCTGAGCTGAACGACCCAATAGACCAGGAAGAGCGTTTTGTTGAGCAGATGAAGCTTGCCGACAAGGGCGACGACGAGGCTATGGTAATCGACCACGACTTCCTTCGCGCACTTCAGTACGGAATGCCTCCAACCTCAGGTATCGGTATCGGTATCGACCGCTTGGCTATCCTTATGACTGGTCAGCCAACAATTCAGGAGGTTCTGCTCTTCCCTACAATGAAGCCAGAGAAGAAGGCTCCGAAGGATGCAGCAAGCAAATATGTTGAACTTGGCTTTAGCGAAGACATCGTACCTGTGCTTCAGAAGGCTGGATACAACCTCGTTAAGGACCTCGCAGGCACTAAGGCTCAGGCTGTGCAGCAGCAGATTGGCGAGATTATCAAGAAGTACAAGCTTGACATTCAGAAGCCTTCTGTTGACGAATTGAACGCAATAATCGGCAAGATTGTTGTTGACGAATAAAATATAGACTGTGACAGATTGTGGAAGAATAGCAGTATTGGGAGGTGGTAGCTGGGCTACCGCCATCGCCAAGATTATGCTCGACAGTACGGATCACTTGAACTGGTATCTCCGCCGAGACGACCGAATAAGTGACTTCAAACGGCTCGGGCATAACCCTGCATATCTGCAAAGTGTACACTTTGACATAAACAAAATTTCGTTCTCATCGGACATTAACGAGATTGTAGAGAACTCAGACACGCTGATTTTCGTAACTCCGTCGCCTTATGTAAAGAGTCATCTGAAAAAACTGAAGACCCACATCAGAGACAAGTTCATCGT